>CAZKUR010000004.1:0-79209 GCA_964556005.1 uncultured Ignavibacteriaceae bacterium
GCAAGAGTAAAATAGAAAAAAAGGATTCGGCAAAAGTTCAAATAATTTCAAAGTTTGCAAAACAATGGCTTAAAGTTATAAAGAAGGAAGAACTGAATCCAAGTTTGCCTAAAAAAACATTGGTTTATTTTAACTGAATTTTTAGAGAGTAATTTTAAATAGAAAATTCAGCTAAAAGTTATTGAATTGACATAAAATTGTAATTATGTATGATTACTCTGATAGAATTTATAAAATGATTAATGGCTAAGAATCTTATACATTATTTAAGTTAATTTAGTATAGCTAGTCAATTGAGTTCAAGGGAAATAATAACTACGACTTCCGGTTATGCCCTAACATTTGTTTTAATTGTCAGCCTGCTGATTACAACTTTATTGTTCGGTGTAACTATCAAAAGAAAATTTGGAGTAGTAAATTTTTAAATCATATACAACTTATAATTTAAATACAAAAAACCTCAGGACTAAAAATGAAAATACAAAAAATACTTTTATTACTTTTTTTATTTGTGTTCTTTATGAATACTAAAGCCCAATATTTAGAATACCTGGGAAAAATTTCCACCCCTGATGAATCGTACGGTGTAGCTGTTAAGGGTAATTATCTTTATCTCGCAACTCACGTAGATGATTTTCGCGTTTATGACATTTCTGATATAAGTTCACCATTATTAATTTATCATGTTCAGAGCGGTGTGAATTCTAAATCTATTACGGTTTATAACAATTATGCTTATCTTTCAAGAAATGCCAATTTAAGAATATTCAATGTTTCAAATCCTGACTCTATATACCTCTGTAAAGAGCTGAATACTTTAGATGCCTTTTCTTCTTATGTAAATGATGAATATATTTTTATCGGGTATTATGATGGTATAGATATTTATAGCAACACAAATCCAGCCTCGCCTCAGTTTTTGGGTAATATCAACGTTGGGTATATTCGAGAAATTGCGGTAAAAGATACTATAGCCTGTTTGGCAAATCTTTATGATAATTTAGATATTGTAAGTTTTAGTGATCCCCAAAATCCATCGCTATTATCCGAATTGCCTTCTGAGGGTTCAAACGAAGCAGTATGTATTAAAGATAGTTTATTATTTGTTGGGGAAGATCATGGAGGTGAAGTAAAAATTGTAAATATTGCAGATCCGACCAATCCAAAAGAAATAAGTAATATTCTTACATCCGGCAATGCCCGGGATATCTGTGTAAAAGGAAATTATCTTTATCTTGCAGACAAATCTGCAGGATTAAGAATAATTGATATATCCGATATAAATAATCCGTTTGAGTTAACAAGTTATGTAACACAAGGTTATGCAAATTCGGTAGCAGTTCAAGATTCTTTAATATTTGTAGCTTTTGGACCGGGAGGTACTGTAATACTTAAAAGTGATTTTCCAACAACCAGGGTTAATGAAATAAAACAGGATAATTTATCTTTTAAGTTACATCAAAATTATCCCAATCCCTTCAATCCGACAACAACAATAAGTTGGCAGTCTCCCGTAGGTAGTTGGCAATCTTTGAAAGTTTACGATGTTCTTGGCAGAGAAGTAGCAACTTTAGTAGATGGATATAAACCGGCTGGTAAATACAAAATTAACTTCGATGGAAGTAAATTAAGCACCGGTGTTTACTTTTATGTTCTTAGAGCCGGCCACGATGGTAGTAAATATGTAAAAGAAGGAAAAATGTTGTTGTTAAAATAACAGATGCTGTAATTTCAAATCATAATTTGATTTAAGTGTATTCTATTAATTATTAAAGAATTCGGTTGATAAATAGGGAGGAAGTAATTATGAAATTGAACAATAATTTGTATTATATAAAAAAGCCTTTTCCAGATCGAATTTTATAGCATTAATAGTTAATCTTGAAATCTAAGCAAATATTAATTGTAGATTCCGGTTATGCCCTAACATTTGTTTTAATTGTTAGTTTGCTTATTACAACATTGTTGTTCGGTGTAATTGAGCTTATTGCATTCGACAACCGGATATCTATTAACCAGATTAACAAGAAAAAGTTAGACCTTGCCTGCTTTTCGCTAATATGGAATATTAAATGACTACTTAAAATACAGGACCCAACACTACTGCTGCAACGCATTTGAAAATTTGCTTTCATACTTCTATATTTCTTTATCAGATGATAGTTTTTATACTCAATGAAAAACCATTATACTTTCTTTTATAACCAACAATAAGAATATCACTAAGGGATTTATAAACTTTTACTATTTTTAAGTGCCAATTATCATGGAGAAATATTAGTTGAAGGATAAAATTCGTATTGCATCGGGACAAGGATTCTGGGGCGATCTTATAGATGCACCGTATCATCAGGTAACAAAAGGGCAAATCGATTATCTTGTAATGGATTATTTGGCTGAAGTTACAATGTCGATACTTCAAAAGCAAAAAATGAGAAACCCAAATTTGGGTTACGCTAGGGATATTCCCGAGCTAATGAAAAGAATTCTTCCGGTATGCGTTGAAAAAGGAATTAAAATAATTACCAACGGCGGAGGAGTGAATCCAATTGCATGTGCAGATGCGATACTTGATATTGCAATGAGGATGAATATCAACAATCTAAAAATTGCCGTTGTACTTGGCGATGATATTCGTGAAAGAATTGACGAAATAAATATCTCCGGCTGCGAATTAAATAATATGGAAACCGGTGAATCGTTGAAAGCATATAAAGAGAGAATTTTAAGTGCAAATGTTTACTTCGGTGCTTTTCCAATTGTTGAAGCTTTGCAAAAAGGTGCGGATATAGTTATCACCGGAAGAACTACCGATACCGGTTTAACTTTAGCTCCGATGATTTACGAATTCAACTGGCCGAAAGAAAATTTCGATTTAATGGCTGCAGGTACTGTTGCGGGGCATATACTTGAATGCGGTGCTCAATCTTCCGGCGGAAATTTCTTGGGAGATTGGAAATCAATTAACAATATGGCAGAAATAGGTTTCCCAATTGCCGAAGCTTATCCGAATGGAGATGTTATCATTACTAAGCATTCAGGAACAGGCGGAAAAGTTTCATTTGAAACTGTTGCCGAACAATTGGTTTATGAAATTGGCGATCCGACTTCATACATAACTCCTGATTGCGTAGCGGATTTTTCTTCGATCAAGCTTGAAGACCTCGGAAACGACAGAGTTAGAGTATTTGATGTTAAGGGTCAACCGGCGACTAACTTTTATAAAGTTTCATGTGCATATGCAGACGGCTATTCTGCTGTTGGTTCGCTTACATATTCATGGCCGGAAGCTTTAACTAAAGCAAAAGCTGCAGATCAAATTTTAAGAAAAAGATTGGAAAATCTTAATCTTATTTTTGATGAAATTAATAGCGAATATGTCGGGTATAATGCAACTCACGGACCTCTTTCCACGGAAATCGATGAAGATAAAATAAACGAAATTATGTTGAGATTTGCCGTTCGCTCAAGAGATATTGCCTCAATTCAGCGCTTTGGATTTGAGATTGCACCGTTGATACTGACTGGTCCGCCGAGTGTAACTGGATTTGCCGGCGGAAGGCCAAGGCCAAAAGAAGTTATTGCATATTGGCCTGCTTTGATTCCTAAAATTCTAGTTGAACCTCAAGTAAAAATTTTATCTTTATTCTGAATTTATTTCAGAATCTTTAATATGAAAAGCTATTTTGTTTATATACTATCAAGCAAAAATAAAGATTGGAAAGATTTATATCTTGAAATAGAGGATCCACTTAAATTAATTTATTCATAAACAAAAGATGCTGAAACAAGTTCAGCATAAAATAAAAATGAAAATAAAACTAAGAAATATTGCGCATGGCAGAAGCGGGGATAAGGGAGATGCGGCAAACGTCGGCATAATTGCTTATGACGATAAAGGATATGAAATTATCAAGAAACATCTAACTGCCGAAAGAGTCAAAAAACATTTTGAAGGCATATGCCTTGGTAAAGTTGAGAGGTTTGAAATGCCTAATATTCGCGCATTAAATTTCCTTCTTCATGACACTTTGGGAGGGGGTGGAACAGTATCGTTAAAATTTGATGCTCAGGGTAAAACTCTCGCCGCAGCGCTACTCCGAATAGAACTGGATGTGGAATGAATGGTTGAATGATATAAAATTGTTCAATGAGATTATTTTCCTTTTTTTAACTTTGATTATAGTTAATGAGGTTTTAATTTTTGTATTATTTTCAATAATATATTTTCATAAAATGAGGTGCCATTATGAAAAATGAAATAATACAAAAATATCTAAACTAGAATAAAAACATTAACCGTGGATTTAGAAAATTGATAGTCTGGCAGGAATCTGTAAAATTATTTGAATTTGTTAAAAGGAAGCTGGATACTTTAAAGACTGTTTCTTTTAAAGTAAAGGCTCAAATTGAAGATTCAGCTTTTTCAGTGTCATCAAACATTGCTGAAGGTTATTGCAGAAGATATTTAAAGGAAAATATTCAGTATAATACAATTGCATTGTCTTCTTTAGGAGAAAACTATTCTCAACTTTTTACTCTTTTTTATTCTGGAGTGATTGAAGAAGAATGGTTTAACGAATTTGATAACATGCATTATTCAGTCGAAAATAAATTGATTAAGCTGAATAAAAAAAGCATTGAAAATTTAATGAATAATTATGACTGGAAAAATGATTGTCAAATAAAAGACATTATTGAAAAATATAATGATTTGTAATTTGTTCAAGTAGATTTTTAAAAGATGATCATTCAATCATTCATCCATTCAATCAATCAGGCAATTGATTGTTTGAACTAAAAATTAAATATATAATTGAAAACTGAAAATATTATCGTAATAATTCCAAAATGAGGATTTATTCTATGTACGAAGATGAAATAAAACAATTAAGCGGGTTCAAAGAAAGAATAAATAATCTACGGGGTTATCTTTGACGTCGGAAATAAAGATCTTAAGATAAAAGACCTTCAGCATCAGACTACCCAGCCCGGCTTCTGGGATGATCAATTAAAAGCACAAAAACTATTACAAGAAATTAAGTCGCTTGAAAATTGGGTGAACTTGTGGAAAAATCTTGACTCCAAGCTGAAAAATCTTGAAGAAATTATTCAATTAGCTCAAGAAGAAAACGATACATCATTTCAAGAAGAAATCGAGAAAGAATTATCGGAACTTGAAAATGATCTTGAAAATGCCGAGCTAAAAAATATGCTTAGTGGTAAGGATGACGATAAAAATTGCATCCTTACAATTCATTCCGGCGCAGGCGGCACCGAAGCGCAGGATTGGGCCGAAATGCTTATGCGAATGTATCTTCGATGGGGTGAACAAAATGATTACAAAATGACTTTAATCGATATGCTTCCCGGTGACGGAGCTGGAATAAAAAGTGCGACTATTGAAGTTGAAGGTGAATTCTCTTACGGCTATCTTAAAGCGGAAAACGGTGTACACAGGCTTGTAAGAATATCTCCCTTCGATGCAAATAAAAGAAGGCATACTTCATTCGCTTCGGTGTTTGTTATTCCCGAAGTTGACGATACAATTCAAATCGATATAAACCCTGCAGATTTAAGGATTGATACATACCGTTCCGGCGGAAAGGGAGGTCAGAATGTGAATAAAGTTGAAACTGCTGTCCGCATTACACATCTACCAACCAATACAGTTGCGGCTTGTCAAAGTGAACGTTCCCAGCTTCAGAACCGGACAAATGCAATGAAATTATTAAAATCGAAATTGTACCAGATAGAAGTAGAAAAACAAAATGCCGAGCTTGATGAAGTCGAAAAAAGTAAAATGAAAATAGAGTGGGGAAGCCAGATTCGTTCTTATGTATTTCATCCGTACAATATGGTTAAAGATCACCGGACAGATTGTGAAACCTCGGATGTCCAAAGTGTAATGGATGGCGATCTAAATAAATTTATTAAAGCATATCTTTTAAAATTCAGCCAGAATTGATGCAGAAGAAAAATCAAACTCAAAAGAAAAAAGAAGATTTCTTTAAGAAGGTTTATAAAGTTGTGGCAAAGATTCCTTACGGCAGTGTAGCTACTTACGGCGATATTGCGGAAGTATGCGGAATTAGATCTTCAGCAAGGACGGTCGGATGGGCATTGAACGGGGCCAAAGATTTGGGTTTACCCTGTCATCGCGTTGTAAACCGTTTTGGAGCACTAACAGGTAAATTGCATTTTGGCGATCCGCAATTAATGGAAGATCTTCTTCGTTCGGAAGGTGTTGAATTTGATAAAGACGGATGTGTTAGGATGGATAAACATTTATGGAAACCAAAACCGGTTCGAACCCGGAAGTGATAAATTAAAATTTTAGTATTTCGTCATTCTAATTTTAACTATTTGTGAGTCTGGACGCTGGGCACTTGTAATTGGTCAATAGTCATTGGTAAATGGTCATTCAATCGTTACTCATCATCATTCAATCGAAAATCATAAATCATCAATATATTGTGATTTGCCGCTAGTATTTTTTAACCGTAACAGAAGAAATCCCGATATCCATTTTAATATAAATTTTGTTCTTTGCCTCATCGAAATTCTCTGTCCTGTATATACCGGAATTTATTTTATCAAAATCTTCAAAATGTTTCGTAGATAAAGTCTCATCTGTACTTATTTCACAGCCTGATGAATCCGGGATATAAATATGAATTGAAGAAACATCTGCATCTATATTCACATTGGATTTTTCTGTTTTACTGCCCAACCACAATTTCATTGAAGCGGCTCCCATTTTAAAATATAAATTTTCAATTTTGTAATTATGAAGATCGAAATCTATTGAAGCAGCACCGATATTATAATTCATATCCCACACGGGTGTTTCGTTGAATTGGAATTTAACTTTGTTCCTGTTTTTACCGTGGATGAATAAAAATTCTTTTTTATTCATATCTAAATTGACAACCGATTTCCCATCAACGAAAGAATTATTCAGGGAATAATTCTTTTTTCTTCCGATGACTTCGGCAGAAAACAATTGCGAAGTTGAGTCATTGGTTTTAAAATATCCAGCACCTGCTTTAAAGTTCAATTCAGCATTTGTAATACCTTTATCGTACGCAATTTGGTAAGATGTTGTATCATAATCTCCGTTAAAAATAATTCCGAAATTGTCGCCGGTGGAAAAATTAATATGGTCGCTAAAAATTCCAAAACATGATTTAACCGAAGTAAAAATTGCAAGGGCTAATAATACAGCAATTATTCCTGCTAAGATTGACCTTGCGATATTGTTTTTTATTAGAATTGAGATTCCCCAAATAACAAAAACAATCGGCCAGAGTTTCCACAACCCGTACCAGTCCCAATTTATAACGTCGAGATTATTTAATAAAACCAGAAGGCCTAAAGAGATAAAAAATAATCCCCAGAAAACATGTCTTGTTTTCATAGTTTTACCCTCAAGAGTTAATCTTTTCTTGAATTAATTAATAGTACAACACCGATTAAAACAAATATAAGAGGCCAGTAATCGCCGAAGTGAAATCTCGGGATAAAATTATTAGCTAAAAATATGAACCCGAGAATTACAAGTACAATACCTGCAAATGAGCTTCGCTTTTGCCTTTGTGATTCTTTTGCTTCTTGATAAGCCCTTTCAGCATCTTTTATATTTTTTTCAGTACTGCTTGAAGAAGATTGTTCGGGATCCGGTGTTGTATAAGTTTTACGGTACTGAACTTCAATCGGTTCTTCCGGTACAATGATCCATAATATGATGTAAGCGATCACACCTGCTCCGCCGAATAAAAGTGAGATGACGAAGAGCACTCTAACTAATGTTGGGTCGATATCGAAATATTCTGCAAGCCCGCCTGCAACTCCACCTAACATTTTTTCTTTCACAGACCGATATAATTTCTTGTTCATGTTTCCTCTCGAAAAGATATTATTGCTATGCAAATATCAGTAATTAAATACTAAATATCGGAATAATAATTATTTACGGCATAATTATTCCTGCAGCGGAAAATTTGTCCCATAAATGGCGGTTGAAAATACTAATATTTGAACATTCTTTTTATTGTATAAATTTGTATTTATTTTCATAGTGAAAAAGAATTTATTATACTAAATTTTGCACGGAGATTATTTACATTTATTGAAATTTTCCTTATTACTGCCAGAATAATGCAATGCTAAAAAATTAAATTGCTTTTTTGTGAAAAAATTGCTTTTGTGAAGTTGCGTTAAATTCCCCGGAAAGAAAGATTAAAATTAATAGGCTTCATGCTCTGCATGTACCAATATAAAATAAAATGCTGCGATTCAATTTTAATTTAATGCGAATTTGCTGTTAAATAGTCATTTTATCTATCTTTCATTTGGTTCGGTGTCGGTCAATGAAATTAAAAAAATATAATTTATTCGGCGTACAATATTCTGTGGTAGACTCTGATACGTTTAATAAAATTATTCTGGAGAAAGCAACAGAAAGGAAAAGTTTCGGCGTTTCAATGATCGATCTAAAAAAATTGTTAACTAAAAAAAACGGGGAAATTGTTAAAAAAATAAATAATATTGATTTAGTCCTTCCTACTTCCAAAATAATTAAACGTGCATTAAACAGCTTTTATCATTTAAGATCTAAGGAAAATATCTCTAGCGAAGAGGTTTTAAACCAGATAATGGCAATCGCACATTTAAACAATTTAAATGTTTATTTATTCGGGAGTACTAAAAATAATCTTACCAAGGTATGCAATTATTTAAACCAAAATTTTCCTTTTTTAAATGTTGTGGGTGTTTATGTAGAAAAATATTTGGATTTTGTTGATGACGAACGAGTAGAAGATATTGAGCGAATTAATCATTCTGCTGCCAATATTGTTTTAGTCGGAAAAGAATCAGGAAATTTAGATGCCTGGATTGCCAATCATGTTGGAAAGATACATAGTGTGCTTGTATCGGCAGGACCTGCATTTAAAAATTTTTTTGAAAACGGAAACGGGCTAGATACCCCGTTGAAGATAACCATTCAATTTAAAATCCAAAACTTTTTATATAAAACCTCCAAACTGTTTCAAAACCTGTTAACCGGCTTTTATTCGTACCTTAGATTTTATTTATTGTTTTTCAAACATAGATTTTTTATACGCAGCCCGTTGTAATGTAGAAAGCTTTTTGCTTCCTTTCGGTATAATGCCTTCTGAAATAATAATGTAAATGTTAATTCCCAAAATATTTTTAAACGGATGTAATCGAAAATATTTTTACCAAAAATCTTTTACTCTTTCAGGTAAATCAAAATAATTTACAAACCTTAATTTTATGATAATATTTAAACAAGAATTTTTAATTATTCGATTTGCTTATAATTTTCACCGTCTCAGTTTGGACCTGACTTAAATCTGCTTCAAGCTGAATTGTCGGATGCTCTATCCCGAATTTTTCCTTAATTGATTTTTCGATGCGATCGATTATTAAATATCCTCTGCTGATTAATTGATCATCAACAACTACATGTGCAGAAAGGGCATAATAGTTGGAAGATAAAGACCATATATGAATGTGATGTACGTTTCTGACTTCGGGTAGCGATAAAATGAATTTTGTAACTTCAGCGCTGTCCAATTCTTTTGGCGTCCCTTCACTTAAAATATTTATTGTTTCGCTTGCAACATCCCATCCGCTTTTTATTATAAATACCCCGATTATTATTGAAAAAACCGGGTCAAGGATATTCCAGTTAAAAAAGTAGATCAATATTCCGGCAATTACAACAAGAAGGGAATTCAGGGTATCATAAAATAAATGAAGGTATGATGTCTTTACATTTAAATCTTCGTGGGCATGCTGCTTGAGTAAAAGTGTGGAAAATCCGTTTGCTAAAAAACTGATTCCCGCGATAATAATTAGCCATAATCCTTTAACAGGTTCAGGATATATTATTCTAAAAATTGCTTCATAAATGATATAAATACCTATAATAATCAAAGCAGTTGAATTGATGAATGCAACAATAATTTCAGCCCTTTGATATCCGTAAGATTTTACCGGGGTAGCTTTCCAAAATTTCATCTTTGCTGCAGCATAACTGAGTATCAAAGAAAATAAATCGCTGAAATTATGCAGGGCATCTGAGATCAATGCGAGACTGTTGCTGAGAATGCCGCCGACTAATTCGCCTGCAACTATGATGGCATTTAAAAATATCGATATTAAAATATTCCGGGATGATTTGAAGTTCTCTACCTTGTATACATCCATTATATTTCCGTTTTATGCTTAAAAAATTTAAGCATATTATTAAAAATTAATTTCCGATTAAATTATCCAAAATATATTTATATATGCAAATTAAAATCATTTTTTCTAAGATGAGATAGTTTTAACTTTACAGATTATAAAAAAGAATATTAATCACATTCCCAGATATAAAATTTGTTGATTTTGAAATTATTAAAAGGAAGTAAATTATTATTTTTTATCCTTTTAGCTTTTTATTGTACACCGCAGATTTTTCCGCAGAATTCTTTAAACCAGGATTTTAAAAAAACATATTACCCGAGCGGAATTGTAAAAACACAGGGTAACTATAAAGCCGGCAAATTGAACGGGGCTTATCTTGAGTATTATCCTAACGGAAAGCTGTGGAAAGCCTGGAATTATATAAATGGTCTTGAAGAGGGAACTCAAACATGGTTTTTCCCCGACGGCACTGTTAGCATCGAATGGAATTATAAAGACGGTAAAAAAAACGGGTTATCCAAATGGTATTATGAAACGGGTGAGCTTTGGGCGAAACAGAATTACTTTAACGGAAAATTGGAAGATACAACTTATACATATTATAAAACCGGCGAACTCCAGGGTAAATGGAATTATGAAGATGGCATTCTTCAGGGAATATCCAAAACTTATTACAAATCAGGTAAGCTGGAAGTAGAACGGCAATTTGTAAATGGTTTACTTGATGGCCCGACAAAAGTTTATTTTGAGAACGGAGTTGTTTCTTTATCAGCAAATTTCGTAAATGATAAATTGCAGGGAGAAGTTGATCTTTATGATGAAGCAAATGCATTAAGGGTAAAAGATTATTACATAAATGACGAACTGGTAAACCGTGTTAGATATGACATACTTGGGAAATTAGTTGAGGAATTGAAAACCGAAAGGAAATATTTTACAAACGGTTCTATTCGGTCGGAAATAACTTTTAGGAACGGTAGAAAAGACGGGCCTGCAAAATATTATTATGACGACGGATTCTTAGAGGAAGAGTGGAATTTTAAAGATGACACTCTAAACGATAAATCATATCAATATTATAAAGGAGGGGTTGTAAGAAAAGAATTGGATTTCCTGAAAGGTGTACAGCAAGGAATTACAACTACTTATTATAAAAACGGAAATAAAGAATCGGAAACTTTTTATTGGGCTGGTGAAAAAAACGGTATTCAAATAAATTATTTTGATACCGGAGTAATGAAATCGGTTGCTAATTTTAAGCATAATATCCAGCAAGGTGAATTTCAAACCTATTATGATAATGGTCTTCTTGAATCGACGGTAAATTATATCGATGGAAAACCTGAAGGTAAAAGAAAGATATTCTATCCAAGCGGGAAATTAAAAGGTGATGAAGAATACTTTAACGGCAAGTTAAACGGCTGGGTAAGAAAATATTATAAAAACGGAACTCTTAAACAGGAAGATTTTTATAAGAATGATGTTATGCAAACCAGTAAAACTTTCGATCAACAAGGGAAAGTAGTTTCAAGAAAAGGGTATTAGTAATGAGAACAAAAAAAAATAGCAATAAGTTTACTGTCGGATTGATACAAATGTCAATGTCCAAAAATCCTGCCAACAATTTGAAGAAAGCTCTTAGCTTTATTGAAAAAGCAGCAGTAAAGGGAGCACAGGTTATTTGTTTACCTGAACTTTTTAAGTCTCAATATTTTTGTCAAACAGAAGATATAAAGAATTTCGATCTTGCCGAAACTATTCCTGGCGAGTCATCGAAAGTCATCGGTAAACTTGCAAAGAAATTAAAAGTTGTTGTTGTTACTTCACTATTTGAAAAAAGAGCTTCGGGAATTTATCATAATACTGCTGTAATAATAAATGAAAAAGGAACAATTGCCGGAATTTATAGAAAGATGCATATTCCCGACGACCCTGCATACTATGAAAAATTTTATTTTACACCGGGCGATCTGGGTTATAAATCTTTTAATACTAAGTACGGTAATATCGGAACTCTAATTTGCTGGGATCAATGGTACCCGGAAGGTGCGAGACTTACTGCACTTCAGGGAGCAAGTATTTTATTTTATCCAACTGCAATCGGCTGGCATCCTCACGAAAAAAGCAAACATGGTAAACCACAATTCGAATCCTGGCAGACTATACAAAGAGGACATGCAATTGCTAACGGTGTTTATGTCGCCGCAGTTAATCGAATTGGAATTGAAAAGATAAGTAAGGATTCTGCGGGAATTGAATTTTGGGGCTCGTCATTTATTGCCGATCCTCAGGGAGTGATTATCGCAGAAGCATCAAAAAATAAAGAGGAAATAATTTTAGCTGAAATCGATTTAGATAGAATTGAATACATCCGCCGTAACTGGCCTTTCCTCCGGGATAGAAGAATTGACTCTTATGTTGGAATGGATAAGAGATTTTTAAATGAATAATATAAATTTACCGATGGACTATGGTTTCAGTCTCCCTGCCGAGTGGGAGCCTCACGAAGCAATATGGATTGGATGGCCTCACAATAAAGAAGATTGGCCGGGAAAATTCGCTCCCATAAAATGGGTTTATGCCGAGATTGTAAAACATTTATCTGTTGGAGAAAAAGTAAGAATCATTGTTGAATCTAAAGAACATCAGAAAGATGCATTAAAAATCTTAAACTCTGTAAAAACAAATCTTTCGAACATTGAATTTTTTATCTTACAAACCGATAGAGGATGGACAAGAGATTCGGGTCCAATCTTTATTAAAAATGAAAATGAAATTTCTTTAGTCAATTTTAAATTTAATGCCTGGGCAAAATACAGCGATTACAAAAAGGATAGAAAGCTTCCGGATTTCATCTCAAAAAAATTAAACATGAAAAAAATTATCGCTGAACATAACGGCAGGCAAGTTGTACTAGAGGGAGGCAGCATTGATACAAATGGTCAGGGCACTTTGATAACAACTGAAGAATGCTTAATGTCCGAGAAAATCCAGGTTAGAAATCCGGGCTTTTCAAAATTGGATTATGAAGAGGTATTTAAAAAATACCTAAAAGTCAAAAATGTTCTTTGGCTGGGTAAAGGCATTGCCGGGGATGATACACATGGGCATGTCGATGATTTATGCAGATTTGTAAATAAAAATACTGTTGTATTAGTGCGAGAAGAAAATTCTGATGATGAAAATTATAATGTTCTAAAAGAAAATAAAGAACGTCTTCAAGACATGAAACTTGAGGACGGAATAAAAGTTGAAGTTGTTGAACTGCCCATGCCATTGCCGGTCATTTTTAGAAATCAGAGATTACCTGCAAGCTATGCGAATTTTTTAATTTCAAATTCAGCAGTACTTGTACCAACATTCAACGATAAAAATGACAGAATTGCTCTCGGCATTTTATCAGAGTTAATCACGGATAGGCCGGTAATAGGTATTCATTCCGTTGATCTCGTTTGGGGTTTGGGTACAATTCACTGCTTAACTCACGAACAGCCTAAAATTAAATAGACTTATAATTTTTTTCTGTTTTCAAATTCAACATTTGATTTCTGCAACAATTGATCAAATTTTACTGATATTTACTTGTCGTTTGTTTGTTTTTAGAACAAATTCATTTTAAGTTCTCTATAGACGAATAATTTTTTTTTCATTCAGAGGAGACTATAAATTGGTCATCTCAGTCCCTAAAGAAATAGTAGCCGGAGAAAATAGAGTTGCTGTAGTTCCTGATGTTGTTCCTAAACTAATTAAAGCCGGTTTTGAAGTTCAGGTTCAAAAAGATGCCGGGATAAACGCCGGTTTTACAAATCAAAAATATGAAGAAGCCGGGGCAAAAGTCATCGAAAAGCTTGAAGACTTATTTTCAAATGCAGATATTGTTTTGAAAGTGCATGTTCCGTCGGAGCATCCCGATTATAAAAAAAATGAAATTGAACTTCTTAAAGAGGGCACGCTTTTAATTACGTTTCTTTATCCTTTGAATTATCCTCAATTAGCAAAACAGTGTGCTGATAAAGGCATTAATGTAATATCAATGGACATGATCCCCAGAACCACTTTAGCCCAAAAGATGGATGCATTAAGTTCACAGGCAAATATCTCAGGTTATAAAAGTGTAATAATGTGTGCCGATAAATTGGGTAAAATCTTTCCATTATTAATGACTGCTGCCGGAACAATATCACCTTCAAAGGTTGTTATAATGGGAGCAGGCGTTGCTGGCTTGCAGGCACTTGGAACTGCAAAACGGCTGGGTGCAGTTGTAGAAGTATCGGATATTCGTCCAACGGTAAAAGAGGAAGTGCAAAGTCTCGGCGGCAGATTCATTGAGGTGCCGATTGATGAATCGATGCAGGATGAAAGAGGATATGCAAAAGAAGCATCCGAAGAATTTTTAAAAAAGCAAAAAGAATTAATCTTTAAGCATGTTACCGAAGCAGATATAGTAATAACAACTGCTTTAGTCCCCGGCAAAAAAGCGCCGGTTTTGGTTACTGAAGAAATGGTAAAAAATATGAAACCGGGAAGTGTTATTCTCGATATGGCTGTTGAGTTTGGCGGCAACTGCGAAGTCAGTGAAAAAGGGAAAACCGTAAAGAAGTACGGTACTGTAATAATCGGTGAACCGAATCTTCCAAGTTTAGTCCCTTATCATTCAAGCGAAATGTATTCGAAAAATATTTTAAATCTAATTCAATATTTAAGTAAAGAGGGAAAAGTAAATCTTAATCTTGAAGATGAAATTGTTAAAGGCTGCTTAATTACACACAATAAGCAAGTTATTAATGAAAGAGTGAAAGCCTTACTTTAATTATTTAATAAAAAGAAGGATGAAAAATGGAGACTGTAAATTTTTTGATGCTTATCTATGTATTTGTGTTAGCGATATTCGTTGGCTTTGAGTTAATAACAAAAGTACCTCCCACACTTCATACTCCATTGATGTCGGGATCAAATGCTATCTCGGGAATTACCATAGTCGGTGCATTATTGAGTGCCGGGATGCAGCAATTTACTATCAGTACTATTCTTGGAGTAGTAGCGGTTATTTTCGCTATGATCAATGTTGTCGGCGGCTTTTTAGTTACCGATAGAATGTTAAAAATGTTCAAAAAAAAGTGAGCTGACAAATGGGACGATCACTTGTAATAGATTTAGCTTATTTAGTTTCCTCAATATTTTTTATTTACGGGCTGAAGTTTTTAAGCTCGCCTAAAACCGCACGACGCGGAAATCTTTATGCTTCAATAGGAATGCTGATTGCAATAGTAGTTACTCTTTTTGATCAGCAGGTTTTAACATATGAATGGATTATTATTGGTCTTATTATTGGCTCTGCAATCGGAGCAGTACTGGCAATAAAAATCCCGATGACCGGTATGCCCCAGATGGTTGGTATGTTGAACGGTTTTGGCGGCGGCGCTTCTACTTTAGTCGCTCTTTCCGAGTATTATAAGTTAACACCAAATATTCCAATTAATACCGGGATTGCAATAGTGTTAAGCTTGTTAATCGGCGGTGTTACTTTTACCGGCTCTATGATTGCATTCGGAAAATTGCAGGGATGGGTAACCGGTAAAGTAGTAAAATATCCGATGCAGCATCCTCTTAATGCCATGCTGCTTTTATTTATAATTGTAGCCGGTATTTATGTAGTTATTGATCCTACTCTCGTTAATATAGTCATTTTAATTACGATAGTCTCATTGGTTTTAGGCGTTTTGCTCGTTCTTCCTATTGGAGGAGCGGATATGCCCGTTGCTATTTCACTTCTTAATTCATATTCGGGCCTGGCAGGTTCAACAACGGGGTTCGTTCTGCAGAATAATGAATTAATAATTGCCGGCGCATTGGTTGGAGCATCGGGTATTATTCTTACAAATATAATGTGCAAAGGAATGAATAGATCCCTTATGAATGTTCTTCTTGGCGGATGGTCGACTGCCGGCTCTGCACCGACTGAGGCCGGAAGTACTCAAACTGTTACAGGAAATGTAAAATCAGTCGAATCTGAAGAACTTGCGATGATATTTGATTCCGTAAGCAGTGTAGTCATAATACCTGGATACGGGATGGCTGTGGCACAGGCGCAGCATGCGGTTAGAGATTTAATGAATGTATTGGAAAGCAAAGGCATTAAAGTGAGATTTGCAATCCATCCTGTTGCCGGAAGAATGCCCGGGCATATGAATGTTCTGTTAGCCGAAGCGAATGTTCCCTACGATAAATTATATGCACTTGAAGATATTAACGACGATTTTTCAAATACGGATATAGCGTTTATTGTCGGTGCGAATGATGTTGTGAATCCTGCAGCACGTCATGATCAAAGCAGCCCGATTTACGGTATGCCTATTCTTAATGCCGATTATGCAAAAACAGTTATCATGAATAAGCGTTCGTTAAACCCGGGTTATGCCGGAATAGAAAACGAATTATTCTTTAAAGACAATACTCTTATGTATTTTGGAGATGCAAAAGATGCGATCTCAAAACTTGTTAATGAGATAAAAGCACTTTAATCTTAAAAAATAGATATACATGAAATTTTGGGATGTGGAAAATTGATTTAAATATTATATATGTTTTTGCCTCACATATTAAGTGAGTAGGAGAGATGACGTCTTTATTTGAAAATCTTATATATCAATAAAGATGTCATCTCTTTCTCAATTCTTGTTTAGTTAATATTTGCATGTGATTTTCTTATAACATTATTTCAATTATATCCTTTCAGAGCTTAATCAAAATTCTGAAACAAATCTTACATACAAAATTATTTTTCAGGCATCTTAAAAACCTAAAAATTGTTTATTTTTGTTTAGATGAATTTCAGATAAATGATTTCATTGTATTGGAGTTATGTCGAATAGGGAATATTCATGTTTAAATTTTTTGTATTATTTCTTTTTTATATCCCTTTGCTTTTCGCACAAAATGAATCTCACACATTCGATCTTTTTACTGCCGAAATCCAGGATAATTTACTTTCCGTCAGAAATCTTGACAGCGTTATAATCTATCAAAAAAGGTTTAATGATCCTACCGATATGACTGCCGATCTCGACGGCGACGGAATCGATGAATACTTTGTCACCGATGCATTGGGAAAAAACGGGTCACCGTATTTTACGGTTTTTATTTACAATACAATCGATAGTTTTTATTTGGCTGATTCGATTTTTTCAGGATTGATGGAACCATATATTACCGAATCGGAAGATATAAACGGGAAGGTGCTGGTAACAGGAAATTCTGTTTTTGATTCTTTAAATACCGATACAAGTAATGTATTTCTTCCGGTCGACTGCTGGCGATATTCCGACGGTAAAGTTGAGCTTGTAAATAACATCGTATATGATGTTTTCATATCCGAGAATGATAATACGATCGATTTTATAGATAAATTTTATAAGGGTAATTCGAAAAAATGTAATTCCACAAAACAGATTCTCGCTGCACTTGCTTCGGTTTATATAAACTATTTAAACGCAAGTGAGAATGTAGTTGCAAATCAGTTTTTAGACGGGTACTATTTTTGCGAAGACAAAAATCAATTTAAAACAAAAATTATAAACCTTATGAAAGTAAATAAATGAAATTAAACTGGGAACAATTTTTAAATAAAACTCTTAATATTACAATGAATGAAAATTACGGAATGCAGTCTGATCCGAATACAAATTCTCCAATCTACGAAATTGTATTTAAGGCCGGTAAATTAATCGGAGCTTATGATGAGGGGCTTCTGCTGGAAACTCAAAGGGAAAAAGAACTTATAAAAATTTTCATCCCTTTTCAATCAATTAAATGTGTAGAAATTTTTAATTTTTAACCGGGGAAATAATGCAGAAAATTTATCTCACTTCGTTTATAGTACTAATTTTTACATCTATTCTCTTTTCACAGGACATCAAGATATTCAGTCTAAAGGCTTTTATAAATAATGATGAGACTTCATTGCCGGTTGTGACACCTGATCCAAGCGGCAAATACGATCTTCAAATTGAATTCGACGTTCAATCTGATAGAAAACCCGAACTTGCTGTTGTTTTTAGATTTTGCGGTAAAGATTGGATTCCCACGAATAATATCTTCCTTTCCAATTTCGGAAAGAATATTGCCAGGAATTTGGATCTTGTAATTTTACCGAGTTCCGTTGCAGAAGCAAGATATCATTTTAAAGGAAATTTTCCCGGCGGAAGGAATGACCTTGAATTTCCTTATTCGGGGAAGTGGATGTTTTTTATAACGAATGAGTACGATACTTCAAAAGTTTATGCTTCCGGTAAATTTTATGTAGTGCGCCCTGAAGTCGTAATAAGGGCAACAATAAAAAATGAACAGTTGGAAGACAAAACATATTTCCCGAAAGATTTAAGCAATATTTTTAACGTCACTACAACCTTCGATCTTCCAAACAGCATGTATCCTTCGTATGTCGACCATGTTGAAATAATTGAAAATCATAAAATGGACTATCCGATAATTGTTGATAGGCAATTTAATACTCTAAAACGGCAATACCATTGGGACGGGGCAAGAAAATTTTCTTTTACAGCAAGAGATATACAGCCGGGGAACGAATACAGACAAGCAAACCTTACGAATATTAATAAATTCAATTCTCCGAATGTTAGCGCACAATTTACAGGAATAGAGTATTCAAGATTTTTCAAAGAAGGCCCGCCTGATCATAACGGCGGATCAGTTTTGACAAAGTATAATGATCCGAATGCAAATTATATGAATGTGAAATTTTCGATTCATCCGCCGGATGAAGTTGCAGGAGATATATTTCTTGTAGGAGCTTTTAATAATTGGGAACTTGCTCCGGGATATAGAATGAATAATTTAGGCGGAATCTATTCAATCACGATTCCTTTGAAAAGAGGTGTGTATGATTACCAGTATGTTCTGGCAGATTATATTAACGGCGAAATAAAAAATGCCGATTGGCTCACTCTCGAAGGAAATAGCTGGGAAACTTCAAATCAATACAGTATTTTTCTATACTATAAAGATCCAAATTACGGAGGATATTACCGCATCATAGGATATACAAAAATCATTACAAAATAATTTATGGAAAAAGTTAAATTAGGAGTTATCGGAACCGGACATTTGGGGAAATTTCACATAAAAATGCTTAAGCAAATTGAATCGGCTGAGCTTACCGGCATTTATGATTCAAATTCTACACAAATGAAAACTGCTGCTGATGAATTTAATGTCCCGGCATTTTCTAATTTAGATGATTTGCTTGATAAAGTTGATGCTGTTTCAATTGCTGCAACGACAAGCGCTCATTATGAATTGGCAAAAGAATGCATGTTAAAAAACAAACACGTCTTTATAGAAAAACCAATAACCGCAACGATCCCTGAAGCGGAAGAAATTACTAAAATAGCTAATGAGAAAAAGTTAAAACTACAAGTCGGACATGTCGAAAGATTTAATCCTGCTTTATTATCGCTGGAAAAATATATCATCGAACCGATGTTCATTCAAACGGACAGACTTGCACAATTTAATCCGCGCGGAACCGATGTAGCGGTTGTACTCGATTTAATGATTCACGATATAGACATAATTTTGAGTCTTGTAAAAAGCGAAGTAAAAAAAGTCGATGCAAGCGGGGTAGCCGTCGTCTCCGGCACTCTGGATATTGCCAACGCCCGAATACAATTTGAGAACGGCGCTGTTGCCAATGTAACAGCCAGCAGGATTTCTCAAAAAAAAATGAGGAAGATGCGGATCTTTCAAAAAGACAATTATATCTCTCTCGATTTTATTACGGGAGTTTCGGAAGTTTATAGATTAGTTCCTAGCAATCAAACAGTCGATCCGTCAACGATATCTTTCGGTGAGCTTGGGGTCGGCGAAAATAAAAAAAGAGTAATTTACGAGCAGCCGGAAATTAAAGAGATAAATGCACTTCAATATGAATTAGATTTATTTACCAAATCTATTATTTCAGATATGAAACCTGTAGTTTCCGGCGAGGACGGCCTAAAAGCCTTAAGAGTTGCGGAAAGCATAATTCAAAATATTGAAGCTTCAAAGGTCGGCTAATTTTTTATCGGAAAAATAGATTTAATGAAAAAAGATTACCTCTTTATTTTGCTGCAAAATGTAAATAAATAATCAGTTTGTGTTAAACACATAATAATTGTCTTTCGTAATTAATATGTCATCATTTAAGTTTAATCAGGTTGAATAATAATTTTTATTCACATTTTTGATAATATAATTTTTCTTTGACATGAAAAAAATATTTATAACTTTTGCAATTTTGTTAATGTTTTCAAGCCTAAGTTGCAGTGTTTTTGAAACAATTGTAAATGTTTCCAGATTAAAATTTAAGCTTGGAAAAGTTGAGAATTTCGAGGTAAGCGGAATCCCAATTGCTGAAAAGAAAAAGTTTAACGATTTTACGTCTCTTGAACTTTTAAAAATTTCATCTTCAGTTGCGCAGGGTGAATTACCGGTTTCATTCATTTTAAATGTTGAAGCAAAAAATCCAAATGACGGAACTGGCGGGTATCCCAAAACAGATATCCAAATAAAATCTTTCCCCTTTAAATTATATCTAAACGATAAAGAAACAATTGGTGGAAATATAGAAAGTCCAATTAATGTCCCTGGTAGTGGAGAAATAGTAAATATTCCTTTTAAAATGAGTCTCGATCTTTTCAAATTTTTTAAGAATAAAGATTACCAATCACTAATTAATCTGGCACTAAATATCGGGGGTTACGGAGGTTCATCATCAAAGCTTGAAGTATATGCTCAACCTATTCTTACGACAAAGATTGGCGATATATCTTATCCTGAAGAGATAAAAATTGTTAGCTATGAGTTTACTAAAAAACAATAGTTTAATGCATCCATCTATTCCAAACTCCGTCTGTCATTTAAATTTAAGGATTGCATAATTACCCGTGCATTACTCGTTTTGTTTCGATAAATTACATTTTAAAAATTGAATAAATAATAATTTATGAACTATTCAAAAAATTCGCTTCAGGAATTGTACGATATTTATGCAAAGATGGATAATGATGAATTTCCAAAAGAAGCGGAAGAAATTTTTGAAGAAATAAAACTCAGGGAAAAAGAAAAAGGGCCTGTCTTTGAAATTAAGCTGGCAACAAGACTTTTAAGGTTTATTGCTTTCTTAATTGATGCTTCAGTTGTTGCAATAATTTTTTGTTTGCTTTTCATCTTGCTAAAAGTAACTATTTTTGATCTCGACCTAATGAAAATATTCCGGGGCGATTCCAATTATCTGGAATTTTTATTTTTCAGCGTTATAGGAATTTCATGCATTATCTATTTCATAGTAAACTTTTATTGGCTATATAAGAACGGGCAAACTATGGGAAAGAAACTAACAGGAATTAAAATAATCGATGAGAAAGGAAATGTCCCTTCATTAGGAAGAAGTTACGGGTACAGATTTCTTATTCCCGTGCTTATTTCATCTCTCCCGGTTTTTGGATTGCTGTTTTGGCTAACAGATGCATTGTTCATTTTCGGCAAAAAACGTAAGTGCATTCATGATTATTTAGCCGGCACTAAAGTAGTCTTTGCCGGCGAAGAAATTTATTTCTAATTATTTTTTTTCTGTCGGATAACCTTTATCTACCCAATCCTTTACAAATGTTTGAGGGATATAAAGCAGCTTTACATTTTTAAATCCCAGACTTTTCATTGTTTCGAAAGCCGGATGAATATTCGGGCAGTCTGTCCAGGGGCAGCAGCCGCAATAGAGGACGATATTCTTATTTTTATCTAAATTTTTTACTCCGTTTTTAAGGCTGCGCAATCCCACTTGATTGGATGCCGGGCCTAAGTATTCAGCACCTGGAATATGATTTTGCTCGTAAAGGAAGCTGAAACCAATTTGAATTATGAGCGGTTTCTCAGGTTTTTTATTCGATAATTCTTTTACAAGTTCATCCGGTTGTATAAGGTCTTTTGCAGTCCATGGGTCGGAAGACTTTACCATGGAGTCATTTTGTTGGCTGACGCTATTCTTATTTTTTTGCTGTGGTTCACTGTTGTTGCAGCTTGTCAGTGAAAAGGTCGATACCGTAAATGTAAACAACAAAAGTATGACAACAATTAAATTATTTTTTATATGGTTCATCTTTATACAGGTAAATTTAAAAAAAATATTTCATCAAAATTAGAGCAAAGTAATAATAGTTCAAGTGACTAATATTTCACAAAAAATGAATCATTTTTATTTTTTGAGATGTATCACCTTACTTAATAATAAAATTAATTTAAAGAGAATATAAATTTGTGATGAAATCACCATCAATAAAAATTTAATATAAGCATGAAGAAATCTAAATTACTTTTTATTTAGATTTATGTATAATCTATAATTTAATTCGCAAAAAATAAAATTCAATAAATTATATGAAAAACTTTATAACAATTTTATTCATTTCAAGTTTTTGTTTGAGCTTAATATTCACAAAAGATATCCAATCCCAAACAATTAAAACTAAAATTCACAAGTATGATCATATTGTTATAGTGATGGAAGAAAACAAAGATTACGATGAGGTGATAGGGAATAAAGCAGCACCGTACATAAATTCACTAAAAAAAGAAAGCGCAAATTTAACGCAAATGTATGCACTGGAACATGCCAGTGAAGGAAATTATTTTTGGTTGTTTTCAGGGAGTAATCAAAATGTCGGTTTCGAAGATGTTATCCCAAATAAAAAGAATAACGAAAATTACCCTTTTAAAGCAAGTAACTTAGCGCAGCAGCTTATTAAAACGGGTTATTCATTTAAGGGATATTCCGAAAGTCTGCCTTCGATTGGAGATACGGTTTCGCGTTCGGGATATTATGCCCGTAAGCATGTTCCATGGATAAGCTTCGGAAATATTCCAAATGGAAAAACAGAAAAGACATCTGTAAATCTTCAGTTCAAGCAATTCCCTAAAGATTATAATAAACTTCCTACAGTCTCTTTTGTAATCCCCAATTTAATTCATGATATGCATAACCCAAGGACCTGGGAAGTTGCAGTAAAAAACGGTGATACTTGGCTTAAAGAAAATCTCGACGGTTACTATCGATGGGCGAAAAAACATAATAGCTTATTGATAATTACATTTGATGAAAACCACGATAAAAGTGGATATAGAGGTTTGACTGATCCTTCAAGTTCAAACAGTGATATTAAAAATAGAATTCCTACAATTTTTGCAGGCGCTCATATAATTCCAGGTGATTACCCGGAGGGGAAAGGAGTAACGCTTGTTAATCTTTTAAGAACCATTGAATCAATGTATGGCCTGTCTAAATCCGGGCATCAACAAGCAAATGCTTTGAAATATGGAATCAATGATGATTATGTAATCCAGGATATATTTAAATAATTTATTAAACTGTTTCGTGTCCGGATCAACTGCTGCCTTTTTGCGAATTCACGTTTTCGATTATTCGTGATAGGGCAAAGCAAACAATTAGAACTATCAATCCTTGAAATACTATACCTATTGGAACGGTAATTAGTAAAACTATATTTACATCGGCTTTTGAAAAAAATATAATCGACATCATAACCGAGAATATCAGGTATAATAACCCCGAGGTTTTTAATAAATCCAGCATAATATACTCCTTTAAAATTAAATCAATAAAAACCTGAATTAAAATAATTATTTAAGACTTTTCTTCGTTCTTGGAAAAATATTTTGTTTTAGTTTTTGCATACAGCAAGGAAATTACAAGCATTACAATTCCAAGGAATAAAAACGAAATAACTTTATATATCAATTCAAAATCACTAATCGCGAGTATAAAAATGTAGCCGATTGTAATAAGAAAAGTAGCGATAGCCATCCAGCGATATTTTTTACTGTTTAATAATTTACTTAGTAGAAAATACAGCAGGGCAACACCCACCCATGAAATGCTTACAAATTCTCTCGGCACTGAATGGAATAACGCGTAAGGGATAATAAACAATGCAGAAATTAGATATCCGTCTCTCATTCTGTCTGTTCTAAGTTCGAGGCGCTCTTTTTTCCAGTTTAATATTCTTGCACTTAGGAGTGCAACAATTCCAAAACTTAGGCTAACTGAATTCAGCTTTCCTTCAATTACAAGATACAGAATGAAGACAAGCAGATAAATAAAGAAGTTTGCTATAATTATAAATTTTGATTTAAACCAGATTGCCGTCGAGACGACAAGAAGGCTTTGCCAGCAAAGTACAATAAAAAATTGTGGTAATGGAAATTGATTTATAATTGCAACACTAAGCGCCATGTAGGCTGACATTGCAAACAAGAATGTAGAGATTTTACTTTGTATTTGTTTCCAAAAAATAATTGCAAAAGTGAGTAATACTGCCGAAGCTAAAAGTTGAAGAAGAGTAAATGATAATCCTTTCATTCCAAGAGTAACGCAAAGAAAGAGGCAATAACCAAATGCGATATTCAAACTTGTTCCTAATATCTCCATAAAATTTTCTTTGGGCACATTTCGTCTAATTAGATTAGCTGATGAAAAAATAATAAAGTAGGTAAGAATAAATATCGTATTGATTTGCGGAGAATAAATGAATTTAACTTCATTGCCTATCACAGGATTATTTATAAACCAGATAAAATGTGTAATATAGGTTATAAAAATTCCATATATCAACAGCCCATCCCATTTGTATTTTATTTTTAAGTAAACGGTCAGAGCAGATAAAAGCAATACTGTTATAAAAATGAAATAACTATTATTATTAAATAATGCAGTAAGATACCCAAGAGTCAAACTTATTCCGGTTAAATACATCGATTTATTTCTTAATGATATCACCATGGAGCCTGAAAAAACCAGAAGCAGTAAAATGGTTTCAATTAAAAGATTGGATATAACCGGAGTATGTGCAAAGAAATAAAAGCGTAAAGTGGCAAAGTAAAAAATTGCTATTGCACCTCCGGTTAGATAACCTCCGATATATTTAAATTTGGCTGATAATTTTTGTGAAAGTAAAATTAACGCAGCGGCAATAATATAGCCCATTAAGTCCGGAATAAAGGTCGGAATGTTATGATAGGGGAATGCTAAAAGAAAAACTATTCCTACAACAAAAACGACGATACCAATCTTTGCAAACCAAAATTGCCCTATTTTATACTCTAGTAGATCGCCTGAATTCTCTTCTGCTGCACTCTCAATAGCTGACTGTTTTTCAGAAATATTTTTTTCGGTGGAAGGGCGTAACTCTAAGTATAATTCAATATTAGCTATTCTTTCTTCCAGCTTTTTATAGAAATTCAAAAGATCTTCATAGCTAACATTTTCAGAGGAAATATCCACTTAATCCTCCAGTGATTGTAATTTTGATATCTGCCGTAGATTAGATATTTAATAAATCATCTAAGAATTTACAATTAACATTTCAGACATTTCGAACTTGATAAAAGAAATCAATTAAACGGAAGTTAAGGAGCCGTCTAAGTAGTTTTGTTCTTATCGAGACGTTTGATATACAAAAACAAGCCGACGCATAAAATACTGATAATTAATACCGAAGCTGCTAAACCGATCCGTCTGAAATAATAGTCGTGTATTGCTTTTTGGGCATCCGCAATAACCTGGTTGGTTACTGTAAAACCTTTTTGATTTATAAGGTCTTCAAACTTTTTCAGATTGAATGAATGCACCATTGTTTTTGCTTCTATTTTTGCCTGATGGACATCGCGCAGTTTAAATTTAGCATCTGACACTTCCATTCCTTTTTGTTCCGCTTCAGCGATTAATGTATCTGCTTCGGATTGTGCAGCATCAAGGCTGTCAACCATGGATCGCATTTTTTCAGCTGCCAAGTATCCTTTATCATTATCTTTATGGCATTTAATGCATACAGCACCTTTAGATACACCGAGTAATTTTTTCGTCGCAGGGACAACTCCATGATTACCGTGGCATGTTTCACATTCCGGGTAATTTTTTTTGTCAAACGCTTCTTTATGCGGGCTTTTTGAAAATAGTTCGGCATTTAAAGCGTGGCATGTACCGCAGACTTCCGAAATGGACGTTACTCCCGGAGGTGTTGCTCCATGATTACCGTGACAGCTATTGCATGCCGGGGCACCTAAATCATTATTTTTCAACAATGCAATTCCGTGAACACTTTTTGAATATTGTTCAAATTGATCAGTGGGAATGCCATATTGTTTCATGTAGTCTTTATCTTGATGACAGTGAGCGCATGTATAAGGTATTTTGGTTGGATAAACTTTTGATTTAACATCTTTAACCGGTTGAATATCGTGACTGCCGTGGCAGCTAACGCATTGCGCAGGCTTCGGATCGCCTTTAGAGTTTCGGATTCCGTGAACACTGGTTAAATATTTTTGATACTGGTCAACCGGAAGAGCCGGGTTGTAAGCTCTCATGTAAACTGCATTACTGTGGCAGCCTGAACAAAGCTTAGGGATGTTCAAAGGATATACCGGCGATTTTGGATCAGTAATCCTTTTTATTCCATGAGCATGATGGCAGGTAATGCATTGAACAATTCTTTCTCTACCATTAGTAGACAAGTTTCCGTGTACGCTGTTCTTTAAATTTTCAAACTGATTCGTAGGCAAATCTGAACCGTAGCTTTTCATAATTTTTGCATCGGCATGGCAGTGTGCACATCTTTCCGAAATTTCATCGCCTTTGGGTACACCGAGGAAACCTGATTTCTTATCCATTGCAGCATCCATATCGTCAGAGTTACTATTGCCTCCGTGGCATCCGGCACATGAAATTCCCATTTCATGATGAACATCGTTTGCAAATAATTGAGCCGGCTCTCCGCCTACATCTTTATGACAGGTAAAACACTGGTCGACTTTTGGCGACAATTTTGTAATGGGACTCGCTGACCTTATCCCGAAGAATGTAATTGCTCCGATTAAGAAGATAAGTTTTTTCATGCCAGCCACCCTACAATTGTCATTATAATTATGAAAATCACTACGACCAGTCCTATATAATTAATGGTGCGGTTTCTTTCTCCTCTTGAGCTTTTTCGATCCCAGAAGGGAACTAAAATCCATAATAGTCCTGCAAGGCCGAAAGACATGATCCCGACTACTTCGCCGTCCAAAGAGAAAAGCTTTGCCGGAATATACTTGAGTGTCTGGAACATAAACAAGAAATACCACTCAGGTTTTATTCCGGCAGGCGCAGAAGAGAAGGGGTCGGCTTTAATACCAAGTTCAGCAGGAAGAAAAACTGCAAGGATTGCAAGTACATTCAAAACAATGAGCCATAAAAGCAAGTCACGCAATAAAAAATTTGGGAAGAAGGGAATTGTTCGGCGTTTGGTTTCCCCGGAATTTTTTTCTTCCAATGGTTCGCTCATTCCCTGGCGTTGAACTAGGAATAAGTGAATAGCTAAAATGAATGTAAATATTCCGGGGAACATTGCAACGTGAAATCCAAAAAATCTTGATAGTGTTGCGCCTGTAACGTCATTACCTCCGCGTAAGAAAATTTTCATCGGTTCGCCTATAATAGGAATAACACCCGCGATATTTGTTCCGACTTTTGTGGCAAAGAATGCTAATTTATTCCAGGGTAATAAATATCCGCTGAAGCCGAATGCAAGTGTTAGTAAAAACAAAGCACCGCCGGTCAGCCAGGTAAGCTCACGCGGATTTCTATACGATTTCTCAAAGAAAACGCTGAACATATGAATAAAAACCGCAAGTATAAATAAGTTTGCCGACCATACATGTATTGACCTCACAAGCCATCCAAACTGTACTCTAGACATTATAAAATGAATACTCTCGAATGCCTGGTCTGCACTTCCTTTATAGTAGAAAAGCAACAGAATACCTGTGCATACCTGAATAATAAAAAGGAATAGAGACACTCCGCCAAAATAATACCATACGGAATGCCGGTGCACCGGGACATACTTTTTGCCCATGAAGTGAATTATATCTTCAAGGTGAAGCCTATCGTTAAACCAGTTGAATAATTTTTGATTAATTTCTTTCATGTTAACCCGTTAAGAAATCTTTGAAATAAATATATCGCCGTTTTTTACGAATACATTGAACGGAGTAAGAGGCCGGGGCGGAGGACCGGAAATATTTTTCCCTGTTAAATCATACTTACCGTTATGGCATGCGCACCAGATTACTTCCCAATCCTTCCTAAACTGTACGGTACATCCAAGGTGGGTGCACACGGCCGAAAGCGCAGTAAAATCGCCGTTCGGTTTTCTTATTAGAATCACCGGTTTATCGCCGAATTTTATTATTTTGCTGCTGTTCTTTGCGAAGTCGGCAGCCTTTCCAGCATTAACACTCGAGACTTCAACTTCTCTTTGTTTAGGCGGTATCAAGTATGAAATTACAGGGTAAATTACAGAAGCAGCAAATCCCGTTACACCGATTGTAAAAACATATTTTAAGAATGATCTTCGATTACTTTTATTTGGACTGTTTAATGGTGAGTCTCCAAATGAAGAATTTTTTTGAGAATCAGTAGAATTATTCATCATAATCTTTAGCTGTATTTTTTATCACACAAATACTAATTCTATACCAGCAGAAAAATATTTTAAAATATTGATAATATGAAAGAATTTTTAGGTTTTTGAAAAAGATTTATTGATAGATGCAATTAATCTGTGAACTCAGATTGCTCACCATGGATAGTGATTAGTGTGACTTGGAATTCACACAATCGGGATTAGTTGTTTTTAAGTAGAAAAATGTAGAAAAGATGGGAAGTGGATTTCACACTATTTTATTCACTTCCTCCATTTACCCGGATCAATCTCATGCTGGTTCAGCAGCCGGTGAATGTTTCGCCTCGTCATGCCAGCCTCGACTGACATTTTGGTTACATTCCCATTATACTTCTTTAACAGATATAGTAAATATTCTTTCTCAAGATCATTTATAACTTTTTGTTTGGCATCGGAAAATTTCAGTCTTTCAAATTCAGCTGGTTTTGTTTCTTTGGAATTAATTTCAGGCGGTAATTCATATTGTGTTATCTCACTGCTTTTCGCAAGCGTAATTGCTCTTTCAACGACATTTTCTAATTCCCTAATATTTCCCGGCCAATTGTAAGCTTCAAAATTTTTCAATGCCTCTTCCGAAAAACCTTTAATCGACTTTGCATTTGAATTGTTGGATATTTTTAAGAAGTGTTCTGCTAATAACCTAATATCGCTTTTTCTTTCTCTAAGAGGAGGAAGATGAACATTAATTACATTCAGCCTATAATAAAAATCTTCGCGCAGGAAACCTTCGAATAAAGATTTCTTTAAGTCCCTGTTTGTTGCCGAAATTAATCTGACGTCTATTTGAATTAATTCATTACCGCCGATATGCCTCAACTGCCTGTCCTGAAGGGTTCTTAAAAGTTTTACCTGTAAATTTGTTGGAAGTTCGCATACCTCATCCAAGAAAAAAGTACCGCCGTCGGCATATTCAAGCAGTCCAATCTTTTTTTGTGCAGCACCTGTAAACGCTCCTTTTTCATAACCGAAAATTTCTGCTTCAAATAAATTTTCAGGGAAGGCACCGCAATTTACCGGTACGAAAGGTTTAGTCTTTCTTTGACTGTGTGCATGAATGCTTCGTGCAATTAATTCTTTGCCTGTGCCGCTTTCTCCTGTTATCAATACATTTGCATCGGACTTTGAAACATCTTCAATCATATCGAAGATCTTTTTCATTGCAGGGCTTCTTCCGACTATATTATCGAATCCGAATTTATTTTCAAGCTGGTTCAATAAATTATTTCGTTCCTTAAAAAGATTCCTCTGCCGCAGAGCTTTCTCAATTACAAGATTTACATGCTGCGTATCGAAAGGCTTTTCAATAAAATCGAAAGCACCTGCTTTCATAGCGGTAACCGCACGATCAATTGTTCCGTAAGCAGAAAAAATTACTACCGGAGTAGCTGGCCATATTTTTTGAACATGATCAAGAATCTTCATACCGTCAACATCCGGCATTAAAAGATCACATAAAATTATATCATACTCTTCTTCGTTTAACATTTGCAGTGCACGGGCACTATCCGATTCTGTTATCGGTGAATGGCCGTGAGCTTCCAAAATTTTCTTACATCCGCTCAGCATGTCTTCTTCATCATCAATGACCAGTATTTTTGCTTTTTTATTCATCGGCAAAATTTAATCTTTTTTATTAACGGGTATAAAAATTGTAAACGAAGTAAATTGTCCCGGAATACTTTGAACTGTAATTTTTCCTCCATGCCTTATGATTATCGCCTTTGAAATAGAAAGGCCTAAACCTGTGCCTTTGCTTGCCGCTTTGGTTGTATAAAAAGGTTCAAAGATTATTTCAAAGTTTTCCGGTTTAATACCTGAGCCGTTATCTGTAAACTTGATATAAATATTTTTATTCTCTTCAGTACTAACTTCATTATTTATTTCATCGTTTATTCCGGTTTCAATTTTGATTTGGCCGCGAAAATCAATTGCATCGATTGCATTGTTTATCAAATTTACAAATACCTGTTCCATTTGTGCCCGATCAACTTTAGTGTCAGGGACATTTTCTTTATAAATTTTTATTACTCTCGTTCTTTTTGCTCTTATTCTCGGGTCAAGCAAATACAAACATTCGTCGATTAAAGATGTTATCGAAACCGGTTCAGGATGAAAGGGCATTCTTTTGGAATAACCAAGCAAACTTCTGGTGTATTTGCTGGCTCTGTTAGTCTGGTTTTTAATTACAGTGATATCTTCGATAAATTTTTCCGGGTAATCTTTTTGAAGCATTAAAGCATCGGCATGGGAAGAAATTATTCCTAGGGGCGTATTTATTTCATGGGCAACGTTATCGACAAGCTCTCCGATTGAAGCCAGCTTAGCTGCCTGGTTAAGCTGATCCTGATAATTTTGTCTTTCTTCCAAAAGGCGGTTAGCATCCTCGGCTCTAATTCTTTTTGCATTAATAAAGTAAAGTAAAAACCCGAACGAAAAAATCACAATGAGAATTATTATTCCCAGCCCGAAAAACAAATTGAACTTTCCTCTCAAAGCTGCAGTAACTTTAGGCAGAAAAGTAGATACTGCAAGAACCCATTTCTCTTTATTCAACTTAAGGGGAACATACGCCATCACTTTAACCGGTTCATCGCCGATTTTATATTCGGCAAATGATCCGTCTCCGGTTATCATTTTTTTCTGTATTTTAAAAGACGAATGACATGATGAACATATTTCGGTCTTTTTATAAATACTATTGAGAAGCATTTCAGTATGCCCCGGATGGTATATTAATCTTCCGCGTCCGTCAATTACCCATGCAAAATCACCCTCGCTTAATTTTAACGGAGCTATGAATTGCTTCATCAACAAATCAAAATTTACAAGGAATCCTATAAATCCGGAAATATTTTTATCAGACAATTTTTCATCCTTTTTGGAATTGATAGGAACCAGCATTAAAAAGGATAACCCCTTAGCCGGATCGTTTCCAATTACAGGATTCACTTCAGAATACCAGCAGTTATCGGACGTGAATATTTTCTCAAATGACTTGCCTGTAAATTTAAGCTGACGTAAGACCCATTGCGGAATGCTGCTTCCGGCAGAATAAATTATTTTAGAATTTCTATCGCTTACGAAAACAGAGCGCACAATTTTTTCATCGTAATGATTAAGGATATAACCTGTCTGCTGTACGATCGATTTTTTATCCATCGCTCTAACTCTGGGATAATTAGAGAGAAGATGCATATCCTCAACAAGGCTTTTCAAGTAAATGCTTATGCTGGTTGTAGCAGTCTTTGCCATTTCGAGCTGCTGCTGCTGGTGATCTATTTTTGCGTCGTTAAGCGTATTATCATACATTGTAATTACGGCAAAGAGGAAAGCAGTGGCTATTATTGCAGTCCCGGCAAGTATAAAAAATTTAATAGTTTTATTTTTGTTCACTAAACCTAAAATTATTGTTGTCTTACGTTAATTATTTTTAATCATAAATACAATATAGAATTTGAAATGAGATTTCGAAAGAAGAAAAGGCATAGTATTCTATCATAGTCAAAAATTAAACAGAGGCAATTTGCAATCTGATGAGGTATTCATAAAAATAATACTTCATTCTTAAATCATTTGATAAGTTTTTTGAATTCAATATTGAAGTAAGCCAATACTGTTAACCACATCCCAACCCTTTATAATTAGTAGTAATTTACGATAATGTTATTAAATGTAGTCGAGCTTTTTCGATTTATATAATTTTTTTTGAATTTATTAAAGGTACTCTATTATGGCTTTAATTACCTGGAACGATAAACTAAGTGTTAATATTGAAGAAATTGACGCACAACATAAAAAATTAGTAAAGCTTATTAATGATCTTAGTGATGCTATGAAAATAGGAAAAGGCAAAGATATTATCTGCAACATTATAAATGATCTTGAAAAATATACTGTTGTTCATTTCTCAAAGGAAGAAAAATACTTTGATAAATTTGGCTTTAAAGAAACAGTTACACATAAACTTGAGCATAAGAAATTCGTTAACGAAGTGAAGAAATTCAAACAGCAATTTAACGATGGGAGTATCGGAATTTCGGTTTCGGTAATGGCTTTTATAAGCGATTGGCTCAAAAATCATATAATGGTAAGTGATAAGAATTATGTGACTTTATTTCAGCAAAATGGATTAAAATAATCATTTAAATATTTTACGAAAAAATATTTATTTAAATAAAAAAAAGCGGCGCTATTTGCACCGCTTTGTAGTGTTCGTCTCTACTTGTTACCTTCCGCCACGCCTTTTACCGTTTGGTCCTGTTCCGTCACACAAACCGGAACTGCCGCCCGGTCCATATCCTGTCCCGTCTTGAGGTCCGATATGATTATTGCCTGTTCCGTCTCCCGGGCCCCAGCCATAACCAGTTTTATTTCCTGCCGCATTTAATTTCGAAGTCATCGATTTACCAAATCCATTTCCCTTATTCTGAACCATGAATTGAAATTTATTTTGATTAAGAGTCTTGAACTTATTTTGGTGCATGAACTTCTGACCGCTGCCGTCTTGAGGCCTGACATAATCCGGGTCCCGGCCGTTTGGGATTCCATCGCCGTCGGAATCGATAGCATTATCATTTATACCATTGCCATTGAGATCGACATATCCCTTAGCCGGATTATTTCCGTTAGCCTTTTGAGCGTAAAGCATTGAACTGTTCAGATAAAATCCGAATAACAGCACAAGCGAAAAGATTGCGAAAATTTTTGATAGGGTTTTCATTATTACCTCTCTTAATTGTTTATTTATTTTTTTCCTCTCAGATGTTTATCCAAGCTTTGTGCCGTTTAAATTTTTTAGTTGTTTCTCATTTTTCTTCATAAAAAATATTTTAACTCGACTTATTTGACGAAACCCAGCGACTTAAAAGACGAAAGGTAAAATAGAAACCTAAAGAGTAAAAAAGAATCAAATACTCAAAGAAATTTTCATATTTGAATTTTTGGTTGAATAATTAGGGAATAGGGAGTATCCGTCATTAAAAATCAATTGAAGACTTTATACTTTATCGTCTTAAAAAATGTAAATTGAAACAGCATGAAATTTGATTATCTTCAATTAATAATGATTAAATTTGTAATATGAAATTCGGACTTCATTTGAAGCCGGTCGTTATAATCACGATTTCAGTGATAATCGGAATCGTGATGATTACTTCGGCATTTTTTGAACTAAGGCAGAGTAAAGGGGAAATTTTTCATCTACTTTCCGAGCATGCTTCGTCGTTGATTGAAACTATCTCCTTGAGCAGCATAAATACGCTTAATTCGAGCTATGAGATTGAAAATCTTATTACAGAGAGATTGCTGGATAACGCACGCTTAATTAAATCTCTAGACAGCTTGAATTTGTTAACACGAAATAAATTAATTCAAATTGGCAAAAAAAATAATTTATACCGTATAAATATTTTCGATAAAAAGGGGAATCGAATTTTATCAAACCGCATCCCGGAACCGGGACACGTTCACGGGGAAGAAGATGTAAATAGAGCAGATGAATTAGAACCTATATTAAAAGGAAATGAAAAGGAATTTATTATAGGCTTTAAAAATTCCGAATTCAGCAATGAACAAAGGTTCGCTGTTGCAGTCGCAAGGGCAAATAACGATGGTGCAATTGCTGTAAACTTAAATGCAAAAGATTTATTGGAGTTCAGAAAAAAAATCGGAATTGGGAAAATAATTCAGGATTTAGCAGATAACCCGGGTATCGAATATATTGTTCTTCAGGATACATTGGGAATACTTGCCGCCAGCCCAGGCATCGACTCAATAAATTCAATTGAACCTGATAAATTTTTATCAAACGCTTTGAAATCAGATTCAATCTTTAAACGGATTATAAAATTTAAGAATAGAGACGTTTATGAAGTTGTAAAAAGATTGGATTTTAACGGAGACATTCTAGGGTTGTATAGAATAGGCCTTTCACTTGATGAGATTAGGGGAGTGGAAAGCAGAATGTCCGGACGTGCAATAATGATTTCTTTAATCTTAGCGGCAATTTCAATAATCGTTTTAAGTATAGTCTTTACGCAGCAAAATCTAAAAACAGTTTCAAATGAGTTTTCAAAATTTAAAACATTGACAAGCTCTGTACTGGAAAACATGTCCGAAGCTGTCATAGTTTTAGACAAAGATTTGAGAATAACATTATTCAACAAATCTTCTGAGGATTTATTTCATTTACCTTCATACAAAGTTATCGGAGAAAAAATATTTGAAATTTTAGATGGAAAATTATTTTTCCTATCGGAAGCAATAAATAATTTAGATAATAATATTTCAACACATTTTGAAAATAAAATTGAAATAAACGAGGGGAAAATGGATGTCTCCGTAAGCATTACAAAAAATCTGGAAGAAAACGGTAATCCCGAAAACTACACAATAGTCATTCAAGATTTAACGGAGGAAAAAAATTTAGAGGAGCAGGCAAAAAGACGCGAAAAACTTTCTGCAATGGGAGAACTTGCGTCAGGTGTTGCTCATGAAATAAGAAACCCGATAAATTCAATCGGTATTATTGCCCAGCGTTTGTATAAAGAATTTTTACCTAATGAAGAGCAAGATGAATACAAGAAAATTACAAAAGTGTTAAGAGATGAGGTAAACAGGATTAATAAAATAATTACTCAATTCCTGAATTATGCAAAACCGCTCGAAGTTCAATTTAAAAAAGTAGATGCTAAAAATTATTTTGATGAAATTGTTACGCTGTTTAATGATCAGGCAAAAAGTAAGAATATCGATCTTATAAAAAATTCAAATGAATCAATCATGATTAATGTGGATCCCGGCCTAACCAAGCAGGCATTAATAAATATCATCCAAAATTCGATTGACGCAATAAATGAAAAAGGTAAGATTGTAATTGATTACCGGAAGGATGAAGATAATCTTATTATTGAAATAGAGGATAACGGCCCGGGAATTCCGGATAATATTAAACAGAAAATTTTTGAACTATATTTCACAACAAAAAATGACGGTAACGGTTTGGGCCTAAGCATTTCTCAAAAAATTATTGCTCAACTTAACGGGACAATCGAATTTGAAAGTGAATTAAATAAGGGAACTAAATTTAAAATTAAATTACCAATCACATGAAAAATTATAACATTTTAATTATTGATGACGAAGATGCACAACGGGAAGTCTTATCCGGTTATCTTAAAAAGAAAGGATTTAAAATTTATTCTGCACCAAGCGGTGAAGAGGGAATTGAAACCGTTAAAAATAATTTGATCGATATTATTTTTTCAGATTATAAAATGCCTGGAATGAGCGGGATTGATGTACTTGAAGCAGTAAAAAAAATAAATCCTGAAATTAGTTTTGTTATTATTACTGCATTTGGTACAGTAGAAAATGCAGTGAAGGCGATGAGAATCGGCGCTTACGATTATATTACCAAACCAGTGGATCTCGATGAACTGGATTTGTTAATTGAAAGAATCATAGAAACAAAAAACCTAAAATCGGAAAACCAGTACTTAAAAAACCAGCTTCAGGAAAAATATGCTATCTCATCAATTCCAACCAACTCGCCGAAGATGCAGGAAGTAATCAGCGTTGCAGCGAGAGTGGCGGACAGCAAAGCAACTGTTTTAATTACTGGCGAGAATGGAACGGGTAAAGAAGTACTCGCGAAATCTATACACTTTTTAAGCTCAAGAAGAGATAAACTTTTTGTAACTGTAAACATCCCGGCTTTGTCTGAAACATTGCTTGAAAGCGAATTATTCGGACATGAAAAAGGTGCATTTACCGGCGCGGATCGAATGCGAAAAGGAAGATTCGAACTTGCAGATAAAGGAACTATTTTCCTTGATGAAATTGGAGATATTCCTCCCAATATCCAGGTAAAGTTATTAAGCGTATTACAAGAACAGCAGTTTGAAAGAGTCGGTGGGACAGAAAGCATTAAAACCGATGTTAGAATTATTGCTGCAACAAATCAAGATCTTGAAAAGAAAATAAGTGATGGAACTTTTCGAGAAGATCTTTTTTACAGATTGAACATTGTTTCAATTAAAATTCCTCCGTTAAAAGAAAGAAGAGAAGACATCATTCCATTTATTGATTTTTTTATCGATAAATTCTCGAAACAAAATCAAAAAGAAAAGCTGGAAATATCAAAAGAAGCGATCGATTCACTGATAAAATATAACTACCCGGGGAATGTCCGCGAGTTGGAGAATATTATAGAAAGAGCAGTCGTTCTTACACGCGGGTCAATGTTAACTTTAAATGACTTGTCTTCAAATATCAAAGGCTTCAAACCCGAAAATGCATTTCAGCTTGAGCATGACGGATCGTTAACAGGCCAGGTAGAAACTCTTGAAAAAAGATTGATATACGACGCACTGAAACAAACAAACGGTAATCAGACAAAAGCCGGAAAAATACTTGGCATTACGGAAAGGAATTTGAGATATAAAATGAAAAAATATGGGATTCAGAAGTGAATGAAAGTGAGTTTTACAAACGGTAAAATCTGTGCTAAAAATTATCAATTATATAATTTTAATATCGTTATTTCACTATCCAAATTGCGGATTTCGGATTGCGATGTATCGAGTATCGAGTATCGGGCATCGAGCATTAAAAGCGCAATCTTTCAATCTTTAAATTTTTTAATTCCGCCTTAGCGAGGCTCGCGGAAGGCCGCTTTCAATTCTTATTCATTCAATCATTCATCATGCAATCAATCAGTCATGCGTTCATGCTGTACGCACTTTTAACGAAAAGTAATCTATTCATTTTTCGAAAAATTCATATTTTATAAAAAAGGAAAATATTAAGTTTGCTTGTTACATTCCCCATTCTAAGCATGCAGAAATTATATTGTTATCATAATTGTAGTAATAATCATTTGAATCATTTTTTAGAAAATTGTATTTAACAGAACCTATTAAATTTTCAGCAATAAAGCTCAAATCAATTTTAACCTCCGTACCGACGGCAAAATAATTATCTTCTCTCAAAATATTTAATGAATATCCCGACGCATCGGCAATAGGCAAATTGGCAAAGAACCTTTTTATGTACATTCCCTCTACATTAATCATTAGACCGGAACTAATGAATTGAGAAAAAGATAACCCGGCTTCATAACCATCATTTGAATATACATCGTTGAATATTTCTTCTTCATAATATATGAACTCTTCCGTGTCGATATATCTTGTTCCGGAAGTGAGATTATTTCTTTTTTGGAAATAACCGCTAACTTCAGTTGATTCGCCAAAATCTTGAGTAATTTGAATATATCCCGATAACTGGGAAATGTCATTAGATATTCCGGGAAGGTTATATTTTTCTACATAATTCTTATTATCGATTTCAGCGCCTAACATTAAAAGTGTGTTTTTAAAAATATGGGAATTAAATTTTAAGAATCCCTTGTTCTCATTGTATGAAAATATTAAAAAGTTTTTATAATTAACTTTATTAAATAAATACCCTGCCAATAAAAAATTTTGTTTTCCGATTGTCTGCCTGTAGTTTGCATACAACGAGACAATGTTAAAGTCGTAGATTGAAAATTCATCTTTATTATTTCTGAAACTATAATTGACACCGGTATTCAGCGGGTTATCATTATCGGAAAATAAATAAGTATTTACAATTCCCATCTTATGAGAGTTAGACGACTTAAAAATGTTATTTTTATAGTAGCTTATATTCCCGGTATAATAAAATTGAAGGTTGTTGGATTCACTTTCAAAATCATAACTTGTACCGAGAGTGAAATTATTTATAAAGTCCGAAACTTTGCTGTAGTTATTATAAATATTATCATCATAGTAACTATCCAATTTTGTTAAAAGTGAGAATTGTGCAAAAGAATTATTATACGATATTATGAAAATGAATATAAGGATAGGAATAAAGTTCTTAATTAATGTTTTCATATTGCAAGTCAGCTTCAATTTCCACCGGAACCATTACCGGAACCGTTGCCACCGTGGCCTTTTCCACCTTGCTGACCTTTAAAACGCTTTCGGTGTTTGTCGAAACCCATTCCATTAACGCGCTGATCGCAAATGCCGTCGCCGTCTTTATCGATAAATACATCTTTACCTTTTTTAAATTTTCCAAACGGCTTACCGAATTTATTACCGGTCCTATTTTGCTCCATTAGTCTTTGCTGCACTTTTTCACCATTTTGGAATGTGGTATCGCCTTGAACTTGCTCTTTAACCTGAACTTTGTTTTTATCTTTCAATTTTACCCTGTTGCTGTCGGGTAACGATTGTGCATGAGACAACGAAAAAGTAATCAAGATAATAAATGTTAAAATTATTGTTTTCATTTTTCTTTCCTCCGCTGATTTAAACACAAAGCAAATGCCGGAATATTTCTTGAAAATTTTGTTAATTCGAATACTTTTTAAAAATATTTTGACTTAATTGTCGATTTGATAGATATTTTTCGACCAACAAGTCGAATTATTTAATTTAGAATATTCAGAAAGAAATAAAATTAAGTTGTTTATTTTTTCGATAGTTGTTTTTCAAAATTGTCAAGGTGCTATATGAAGCGTAAAGTTTACAAATTGAGAATTGCCGGAAGTCTAAATAATTTAAAATTGAAAACCGAAGAGCTTGAAGAACTAGCACCTGATGAAGTTACTGTTGAGATAAAAGCTATTGGTTTAAACTTTGCTGATATTTTCTGCATTCTCGGTTTGTATAAGGCTGCTCCTAAAACTAATTTAATTCCGGGTTTGGAATTTTCAGGAATCGTAATAAAAAAAGGAAATAATGTTAGTGAATTTAATATTGGTGATAGAGTTTACGGGTCAACAAAATTCGGGGCATATGCTACTCACATAAATATTAATGAATTTTACCTGATGAAACTTCCGGACGACTGGACTTTTGAAGAAGGTGCCTCATTTATTGTTCAATCACTTACTGCATATTATGCATTGGTTACCCTGGGAGAAATTGATTCTTCGAAAACGGTTTTAATCCACAGTGCAGCCGGCGGAGTTGGAATTTATGCAAATAGGATCGCTAAAAAATTTAATGCGTTTACTATCGGGACAGTTGGCAAAGAATATAAGCTGGAATTGTTAAGACGCGAAGGTTATGATATAGGTATTGTCCGTAGTAGAAAACTTAAAAGAGATCTGCAAAATGCGCTGGACTCGCGTTCTCTGGATTTGGTACTTGATGCAGTTGGCGGCAAAGTCTTTAAAACATGTTTCAATTTACTTGCTCCAATGGGAAGAATAGTTTGTTACGGCGGGGGCGCTTTTTCTACCGGCGATACTACTTCCAACATTTTAAAATTAGCATATAATTTTCTTACGCGTCCGAAAGTTGATCCTTTAAGAATGATTGAACAGAACCGGGCAGTAATTGCGTTCAATTTGATCTGGCTTTATGAAAATGGAGAGTATCTGAAAAAACTTTTGAGAGAAATAACAAAACTCGATTTACCCAAACCTTTAATAGGCCAGAGATATATTTTCAAAGAATTACCCGAAGCAGTTAGACATTTTAAGTCAGGGAAAACAATGGGAAAGGTTGTAATCTCGGTTGATTGATGATTCGTTTAATTACTGTTTTTTATTGAAAGCTTGAAAGATTATAGGCTCCAGCTTTATTAGTATTTTTACTTTGAAATTTGGTTTTTACTTTTGTAAAAAAAATCAAAAAAATTCTCAAATTATATGATAATCTCTCAGGTAAATTTTATATTTAACATTAAAATAAATTAATCTTTATTCTCAATTTAACGCGCGGGGAAAATCATGTTGAAAAGATTTTCATTATTATTGGTTCTTATTTCTTTTGTAACCCTTCAAGCCCAGGTAATCAATCATAATTATTTCGAAAAAAACGGTGAGGTGTATTTTAAATTTAAGATCACTAATAAAGCCGATGTTAATGTACTTACAAGAATAATTTCAATCGATAATGTAAAAGGCGATAGTGTTTTTGCTTATGCAAATGAAAAAGAATTCGGTCAATTCCAAAAGCTGAATATTAAATATTTGGTTTTAACCCCTCCCGGTAAAATGATAATTCCGGAGATGAGCGGTAAAATAAATAGGATCCTTGACTGGAATGTATATCCCACTTACGATGCCTACGTTGCAATGATGTATCAATTTCAATCCGACTATCCTTCGATTTGCAAAATCATTGATGCGGGAAGCACTGTACAGGGCAGGGAAATTCTTTTTGCAAAAATTTCGGATAATGTAAATGTGAGGGAATGCGAACCGCAATTTATGTTTTCTTCTACGATGCACGGCGATGAAACTACCGGATATGTTTTGATGCTTCGATTGATTGATTCTTTATTAACTTCTTATGGTACCGATACTAGGATTACCAATCTTGTGAACAATGTTGAAATTTGGATTAACCCGCTTGCCAATCCTGATGGAACTTATCACGGCGGCAACAACACTGTATATGGTGCAATGCGCTATAACGCGAATTATGTCGATTTAAATAGGAATTTCCCTGATCCACAAGACGGCCCTCACCCTGATGGTTATGCCTGGCAGCCTGAAACAATTGCAATGATGAATTTAGCAGACTCGAATAATTTTGTAATCTCAGCAAATTTTCACGGCGGAACTGAAGTAGTTAATTATCCCTGGGATACATGGTCGCAGCTTCATGCAGATGACAACTGGTTCCAATTAATTTCACATCGCTTTGCAGATACCGCACAGGCAAACAGTCCTTCCGGTTATATGAGCGGTTTTAACGATGGTATTACTAACGGCTATCAATGGTACGAAGTTAATGGTGGCAGACAAGATTACTACACATATTTTCATCACGATAGGGAAGTAACAATTGAAATTTCAAATACAAAACTACTTCCGGCAAGTCAATTGCCAGCATACTGGTATTATCTCAGAAAATCATTCCTAAATTATATTGATGAAGAATTTTATGGTATCGTAGGAGTTGTTACCGATACTTCGGGAAATCCTGTTAAAGCAAAAATTGAAATTCCTTCCCATGACTTTAACAGTTCGGAAATTTACTCGGATTCTCTCACCGGTGGTTATTATAGGATGATTTTTCCCGGCACTTATAATGTTACATTTTCAGCAGATGGATTTTATTCGCAAACAATAAATAATGTTTCAGTGCAAAACCTGCAAACCACTACTGTAAATGTTGAGCTAATTCCGGATCATCCTGTACCGGTTGAGTTAGTGGACTTTAATGCAACTATAAATGAAAGTACTGTAATCCTAAGTTGGAAAACTGCCACAGAGAATAATAACAAAGGCTTTGAAATTGAGAGAAGTCGAGATTCAAAATTTAAAAGTCAAAACTGGGAGAATATTGGATTTATAGATGGACAAGGTACAACTACTGAATCAAAATCATATTCGTTTGTTGATGATGATGTTATTAGCGGAACTTACGGCTATCGATTAAAGCAGATTGATTTAGATGGGACTTATGAGTACTCAAAAGAAATTGAAGTTAAAGTTAATGTCCCCTTGCAATGTTCTTTAGAGCAGAATTATCCAAACCCGTTTAATCCGACAACAAAAATAAGTTGGCAGTCAGCAGTAGGCAGTTGGCAAACATTAAAGGTGTTTGATATTTTGGGAAATGAAATTAAAACTCTTGTTAATAAATATCTTCCGGCAGGAAATCATAGCGTGGAATTCAATGCAGCTAATCTTTCAAGCGGAATTTACTTTTACAAGCTGCAGGCAAATGATAAAGTGCTGGTGAAGAAAATGATTGTGATTAAATAACGACAAATGTCGAGGTTTCACATCATTATGCGGTGTGCAAACCTCGCAGTTTTTATAGGAATTGAATCTTGAAAGTTAAAGCGAAGGTTATCGCAATAGTTTCTTGTATAATTTTTTAATGGTTATTTAATTCATTGACTTACTTTAAGTTAATGATTAAATTGTTAACAATTTTTATTTATAAACAGGGGAATAAAATGAAGACAATAAAAAATTTTACGATTTTTTTATTTTTCGTTTTCTGTTTATCGCATTCATCCTTCGCTCAATCCGGGAATTTTGATTTAGAGCTGTACAATAATTTTCTTCAATCTCATCAAAATATGTCCGCTTCCGAACTTCTTCAAATGTATCCAGCCGGAAGTTTTACCGACAAAATAAATACTGTCTTTCAATCTACACTATATTTCGATTCAATTGATATTAAGTACCACTTAACTGCATTTGAAAAATCTTTAATTAAAGATCATGGATTCATGATTTCCGAAAGGCTTGCAACTCCTTCGATCGGTCGAGCACTTCTGAATATCCATCATTATGATCTTCCCGTTTTTGTTTCTACTGATGCAATCTTATACGCTTTTCATGTATCTTATGATAGAATTTTACGTGATGTCGAACTTGGTTTGTTAATCAATGATGTCAGTGACTTGATAACTGCTCTTCGTTCAAAGATGAACCAGTTGAACGCTAAGTACTCTTCTTATCCCGGAATGCATCAGATGCTTCGCGACGCGGATGTTTATTTGACTGTTCCGGCAAAGTTAATCGGGCAAACAGTCGATCCATATTTCCCTGAAAATTCCGGGAAGATAAATTATATAATAAGTAAAATTATGGCAGCGGAAGGAACAAGCGAGGATACCTTGTTTTCCTCAAATTGTACTTCTTATGACTGGAGTCAATTTAAACCAAGAGGTCATTATGTAGACATTATGTATCCTCAGCTTGCAGATTATTTTAGAACAATGATGTGGTTTGGAAGAGTCGAATTATATTTAATTTCTCCAGTCTCAGAACCAACTGGGAACTGCGACGCTCAAACGTTCGAGGATTTACAGCGCCAGGTGATCGATTCCTATTTGATTCAAGAGTTATTTGATATGTCGAACACATGGAATGATTATTCTCAGATTGAAGACGTCCTAAAGTTTTTTGTAGGCAATCAGGATAACGTTACTTTAGACAATTTACAATATCTAAGAAATTCAGTACAGATAGACAGTGCCAGCCAATTTTTAGATTCACTTAAACTAGTCGAATTCCAGGATACCTTAAGCAATCAATCATTTGCTTATCAATTAATACTTTCGCAGATATTGGCAAGTAACCCGATGAGTCCGGACAGCATAGTGCCTGCCTCTGCATTCATGCTTTTCGGACAGAGGTATGTTGACGACTCATATGCTATGGCAAGCGTCGTATATGATAGAATTAAATATTTAGGTCAGAAGGTTTGCAGGTTATTTCCATCTGCACTTGACCCAATGTTTGCATTAGGTAACGATGCGGCCGGACAGCTTTTACAATCCGAACTTGATCAATATCATTATTCGACAAATTTAGCAGCATTAAGATATTTATTCGACTCATTTGAGCCCGAATATTGGCAGAGTTCATTATATAAATTCTGGCTGGATGCTATTAGAAAACTTAATCCTCCTAGTGATCGAAATTATTTACCGGATTTTATGAAGACTGCCGCATTCTGGCAGGAAAAGATGAATACGCAATTATCTTCATGGGCCGAGCTCAGGCATGATAATTTATTATATGCCAAAGAATCTTATACCGGAGTACCAACTTGTTCTTATCCTTACAGCTATGTTGAACCTTTCCCGGCGCTTTATAATGTTTTAAAAAATGTAGGAAGCTATGCTTACAATTATTTCCAATCATTGAATTTTCCTGAGCCTTCAATAAAAACATTCATACTCGACTATTTTGATAAACTTCAAAACATTTCAGATACTTTACAATCAATTTCTCAGAAGGAATTGAGTAATTCTTCATTGAATAGTGACGAAATATCTTTTCTGAAAAATATGTTGTTCTCCATGAATAATTATTCACCCGGCGATACTATCTATGATGGTTGGTATTCGAAATTATTTTATAACGACCAATCATATTTGTACGATGGATTAATGGGAGCAAATTTAATAGTTGCCGATGTTCATACGACACCGGCGAATTGCGACGGAACATTCTACGGCTGGGTAAAACATGTTGGTACCGGGCGTTTTGATGTTGGAGTTTTCATCGCTCAAATTCCCGGTGGAGAAAAATGTGCATTTATTGGCCCTGTATTATCTTACCATGAATATACGACGACGAATTTTTTACGTCTAACCGATGATGAATGGAAAAATAATTATTTTTATTTATCAACAAGGCCCGATTGGGTTAATTTATATCTTGCAGATTCTACAGGCAATTCAAAAGGAAGCGGCCCGACATTACTTTCAGTAGAGAATCAACAAAAATCAAATAATATGCCCGAATCTAAATTAATAGTCGAGAATTATCCTAATCCATTTAATCCCTACACCATAATTAGTTTTTCAATACCTTCTGCTTTAACGAATAATTATACAGAATTAATTATTTACAATATTCAGGGAAAAGAAATAAAACATTTGATTAATAAAAACCTTGCAGCCGGCAATTATCTTGTAAAATGGCAAGGTGATAACGATAATAATCAGCCGGTAGCAAGCGGCGTATATTTATACAGATTAAAAGTTGCCGGAAGACAAGCTGTTGGTAAAATGAATTTGATTAAATAACAAAAGCAAGTAATTTTTAATTTATATCGCTTTTTTATTCCGGAAAAATTCTTATCTTTGATTTGATATAACAATATCAAATAACTCACCTTATTTTAAATAAAGTTCCAGGGCACTATGAAAAGAAACGCTTTACTGTTTTTTGTATTTATTTCTTTTTTGTTCTTTGCGTTCTCTAATGGGCATCACAATCGTGACAGCATTATGAGAATAGGATGCACACAATTAAACGGAACAGGATGTGTATGCCACAATTTACAATCTGATTCCAGTGTTCATGTTTGGGTAAAAGGGCCTGATACTTTAGCATCAGGCCAAACAGCACTTTACAGGGCCTATCTTTCCGGCGGACCTGCAATCTCCGGTGGTTATAATGTAGCTTCGAGGTTTGGTAGCCTGGATACCGTCGGCATACTTTCCGATTTAGTTGTCGGAGAACTTACTCAAGCATTTCCACAGTTGTTTCCTTCTCCAACAGATACAATTAATTGGCCGTTTTTATATACAGCGCCGGATTCGGTAAATATGGATACAATTTATTCGGTAGCATTAAGTTCGAATAACGATGGTAATCCATCCATCGGAGATGTTTGGAATTTCGGGCCTAAATTCCCGGTTACTATTTTAGAAAACGCAACACCTGTGGAATTAATTTCGTTTTATGCAAATCGACAAGGGAATGAAGTTACTTTAAATTGGACAACGGCATCGGAATTAAATAATAAAGGTTTTTTTGTCGAGAGATCAACCGACAATAAAAACTGGAAGTCTCTAAGTTTTGTAAAAGGGGATGGAACTACTACTGAAAAACATTCTTATACGTATAAAGACCGTTTAGAATCATCTTCAGCCTATTATTATCGTCTTAAGCAGATTGATTATAGCGGAAAATTCACAACTTCAAAAACTGTTAAAGTAAAAAATGATAATTTATTAAATTCATTCGCACTTGAACAAAATTATCCGAACCCATTTAATCCAACTACAAATATTGAATTTCAGATTGAAAAATTCGGTTTTGTAAGTTTAAAAATTTATGATGCATTGGGAAGGGAAGTTGCGACTCTTGTAAACGAAGAAAAACCGGCTGGGAATTACGAAGTTCAGTTTGATGCATCAAAGCTCACAAGCGGAATTTATTTTTATAAAATCACTTCCGGTAAATTTTCGCAAGTCAAAAAAATGATTTTAATGAAGTGAGAAATTAAGAATCATTAGATGGGAAAAACCTTCAAGGTAGCACTGTGCTTTTCACATTGCTACCATGAAAGTTAGCCTTATTTAAAAGGATTGATTATAATTCAAAGTTAAAGTTGTTGGAATATTTTTTTGATTCGATAATCCCATTGATAAGTTCCAGCTTGTTTCGGTTGAAAGATGTTTATTATAAGCGGAAACTAATCTAACTGCATCTATAGCGCTTAAAATTCTATTTACAATTAATGCGCCGACAACGAACCTTATATCATTATAAGCCTGCTCGCTGGTTTTCCACATATCACGGTAAGTTCTTCTGTCGTTGTTAGTTTGCCAATTCCAATAATATTCCGTTTTGTTGTACATGCTTCCAAAATTTCTATTTAAAGCTTGAGCATTATTATATTCGTCAATATTATGATAATCACCAATAGTAGCAAAATAATTATTGTCCTTGCCATCTAAACTTACACCACCGTAGGATTCGGCATATGATCTATACCTGTCTTTCAGCCAGCCGCCGTAAGAATTTATTCCAATGTATGTGCCCCACAAAACTCCTTCGGCAATTGTAAAATATTTCCCCGATGAATATGAACCGGCATACAGTTCGCCCATACCGGGAAGAAGCAAGGAATAGATAATTGCAAGGCCTACACTTTTCTTTGATTGGCTTTGTTCAAAATTTAAATTAGAGTTATTTAAATTATTCTCTAAATGTATTGACTTGACTTGATTTTCAAGTTCCAAAATTGAGGATTTTGATTTTTGCTGTGCAAACGTTGAGAAACTTAGTATTAAAAGAAGTGGAATAATTATTTTCATATTTTTTAACTTTAATTTTAGAATTAACAGGCAACTAAATCAACTGATTTTTCACTCTCTAAAATTTTTCCTTCGCAATAATTACCGCTTGAATTGATAATTTTGATTTTGGCAATTTTATTTATCAATTCGGGTCTAAAAGAATGTGAAACTCTAATGTAGTTTGAGGAAAACCCTTTTATGTTACCTTCTTTATTTTCAGATTCGAATAAAACCGTTAGCTCTTTATCAATATGAGAGGAGTTGAATTCATATCTCTTTTTCTCACTGAGAATTCTGAGCATATTATTTCTTTTCCGGCGTTCAAAGACATCAACTGAACCGGGCATATTGATAGCTTGGGTATCCGGCCTTTCCGAATAAGTAAAAACGTGAAGATAGGAAATTGGAAGATTTTTTAGAAAATTATAAGTTTCCAGAAAGTCTTCTTCAGTTTCACCCGGAAAGCCAACAATAACATCAACACCAATTCCGATACCGGGAATATTTTTAACAGATTTATCAATTACATTCGCATAATCTTCAACTTTGTAGCGGCGTTTCATTAACTTTAAAATTTTAGGACTTCCGCTTTGTAAAGGTATGTGAAAATGGTTGCAGATTTTTTCATTTTCGGCTGCTAAGTTTATAATTTCGTCTGTTAAAAGATTAGGTTCAATAGAACTAATTCGTATTCTAAACTCGCCCGGAATTTCAATAAATCTTTTCAGTAAAGCATAAAGATTAGTATTAAATAATTTACCGTAATCGCCTACATTTACACCAGTTAGTATTATTTCTTTATATCCTTGAGTAACCAATTTTTGAAATTCTTCAATGGCCTTTTCCGTAGTCATACTCCGGCTCGCTCCGCGAGCAAGCGGAACAGTACAGAATGAACATTTGTAATCACATCCGTCTTGTATTTTGAAATATGCTCTTGTCCGGTTGTCGGCATCAGTCGAATGAGCGAGCCCAAATTCCGAGCCTAATTCTTCAGTCGGTGAAGTAAAGATACAAGTTAAATCTTTTTTATTAAAATCGTCAATCAGATTGAACAACTTAAATTTTTCATTACTTCCCAGTACAGCATCGACGCCTACAATTTTTGCAATTTCTTCAGGGCGAAGCTGCGCATAACAGCCGGTGACTGCAATAAAAGCATTTGGATTCGTTCTTAAGACTCTTCGAACAAGCTGCCTGCATTCTTTTTCCGCACTTTCGGTGACTGAACATGTATTGAATACATAGACGTCAGCTTTTTCTTTGAAGTCAACTATCTTAAAACCATTATTTAAAAACTGGTTTCCAATAGTTGAAGTTTCGGAGAAATTTAATTTACAGCCTAAAGTATGTAATGCAACTGTTCTGTTCATATGTTTAAAATTGTAAGAGCGGGATAATTTCCCGCTCTTTTAAATATTTAATTAAAATATTTATTCCTTATTTTCAGAAGGTTCGGATTTTTCCTTTTCTTCCGTCTGAGCCTGTTGTTGTTTGCGCATATTTTTAGAAGCGTGGCTTTCTTCGGATACCTCGAAAATAGGGAATTCTGAAGCATCGATTGTTCCGGTTTCAAAGTTTTTTATTTCCTGTAAAGAAACCCTATCGAGCTTATGTTTATTCAAGTATTCTTGTATCTCTTCATCTGATTTTTCTTTAAGTGCAGCAACTGCACTAAGAACAATCTTTTTATTAGTTTTATCAAATTCAATAACCTTTAAAGGAATATTATCATCGATGGGGAAGTGGTTTGCCAGGTTTTTTATCTTTGCCGGGGCTAATTGTGTAATCGGAACGAAACCGTCAACATTTTGCGGAAGTTCGGCAATCAAGCCCTTCTCAATTATTCTTACAACTTTACCTTCGGTTATTGTATTTATAGAATAGACCTGTTCAAAAGTATCCCATGGGTTATCGAATACTTGCTTATGTCCCAAAGAAATTTTTCGTTGTTCAACATCCACTCCGAGAACAGTAACATCAAGCTTCTCGCCTTTTTTGACTACCTCGCCGGGATGCCTGATTTTCTTTGTCCATGAAAGATCTGAAATGTGCACCAAACCGTCAACGCCGGGTTCCAATTCAACAAACACTCCGAAGTTCGTTAGATTTCTCGCAATACCGGAATGTTTTGAACCGACCGGATATTTTTGCATTAACGAATCCCACGGATCCGGTTCAAGTTGCTTGATTCCTAGAGATATCTTTTTCTCATCTTTATCGAGGCTTAAAATAATTGCTTCAACAATTTGCCCCATCGATACAACTTGAGAAGGATGTTTGATATGTTGTGTCCAGCTCATTTCGGAATTATGAATTAAACCTTCGATACCTTTTTCGATTTCAATGAATGCACCGTAATCGGTAAGTGAAACCACGCGGCCGGATACTTTATCTCCGACTTTGTATTTTTGATCGATATCTTCCCACGGGTGGGGGAGGAGTTTCTTTAAGCTGAGCGATATTCTTTTCTTTTCCTCATCAAAATCCGTAACAACCACTTTTATTGTTTGATCTAATTTTACGACTTCGCTCGGATGATTGATTCTACCCCAGCTTAAATCTGTAATGTGGATTAAACCATCAACGCCGCCAAGGTCAATGAAAACACCAAAGTCCGTTATTGCTTTTACAATACCTTCAAGAATCTGTCCTTTTTCCAGGCTGTTAAGAATTGCATCTCTTTGGTCTGAAATTTCTTCTTCGATTAGAACTTTATGGGATACTACAACATTCTCAGTCGGGGCATTTATTTTAACGACTTTGAAGTCCATATTCTTTCCGACAAAAGCGTCAAAATCTCTAATAGGCCTGATATCTATTTGAGAACCGGGAAGGAATGCTTCCATCCCCATTAAATCGACAACCATTCCGCCTTTAATGCGTTTGATAATTTTTCCTTCAAGCAGTGCACCTGTATCATATGCATTAACAACTCTATCCCAGATTTTCAGGAAATCGGCTCTGGCTTTGCTTAAAACCAAATTACCTTCCTGATCTTCAACACTTTCTAGCACGACTTCAACTTCCGAACCGATATTTAAATCTTCAGATTCTTTAAATTCACTTTTTGGAACAGCGCCCTCGGATTTGAATCCTACATCAAGAATTACGCTATCATCTTGAACTCTAACAATTTTCCCTTTTACAATTTCACCTTCTTTGACATCTTTGAATGATTCGGCATAAAGGCCTGCCAATGTCATGAATTCTTCTTCCGAGTATTCTGAACTATTAAATTTGCTTTTGGCTTTTTCATAGTCCTCTGTTGTAACTTGAATTTTCGTTTCCTTTAAAGCGTCGGACATTAATCCTCCTAAAATTATAAGAAATCCGTCGTTATCATTGAAAGGTCATAAAAACAATAAGACGGCTTATTTTTATTTTAACATTAGTTGATTAGTTGACCTTTTAAAACTCAATTGATTATGTTCAACTCAATTCCTTTTTCAACTGCTGCTTTTTTGACCTGGCCAAGAATTATATTGACCTGTTCTTCTATTGTACAGTTCGAAGTATTTACTTCTACTGCTGAGTCTGCTTTTTTCAATGGACTCGTTTCTCTTGTTGAATCGATCATGTCTCTCTGCAGCAGATTTTTTTTTATTTCTTCACCGGCGATATGAACGCCCTTGTCTTCGTATTCTTTTAATCTTCTTTTAACTCTCTTATCTATCGAAGCTATCATAAAGATTTTAACATCAGCGTCAGGAAAAACTACCGTTCCGATATCTCTGCCTTCCATCACTACGCCGTTTGAATTTTTACCCATCTGCTTTTGCTTTTCAACCAATGCTTTCCGTACTTCAGGAATTTTACTCACATCGCTGACATTAGAATTTACTTCATGCGTTCTAATTTTGTCGGTAATATCTTCATCATTTGCAAAAACAAATGTTTTACCTTCGATAAACTTCAATTTAATATCGTATTTATCAGCTATTTCAATGATAGAACTTTTATCTTCTATTAAATTTCTTCTTATAGCTAAATATGTAACTGCCCGGTACATTGCTCCGGTATCGATATATAAAAAACCTAATCTTTGTGCAACAAGCTTGGCAGATGTACTTTTACCTGAGCCTGCTGGCCCGTCGATTGCAATGATTAGTTTTTTTAACATAGCTTATAAAAATATGCAAATATGAGCTAAAATTCAAAAACTGGAATTATTTGATTTTGGTAAATTTAAGTACCCCAAAAATCTTAAAAACATAGTATCTCAAAATCAGAATTAGGCTAAAAAACAATATAACTTAGAAGCACAATTTCAAAAAAGTTTTAAAAAATGCGGCGTGTTGATGCTTTACATTTATTTTTCTATAACTTTATGGTAATTCATCATACTTTAAAAAACCCCAACAATAGAATTACAACTTCTAATGATCATTGAATGATCTTTTGAGATAAGAATTTTAAATAATTAAAGTAATATATTAGATTAGATTACTAAACCATAATATTTACTTTAAATTATTCTCCAATATGAAATTGATATAAAAATCCGGCCGTTAATCCAGTCCGCCAATCTACCACGTTTGAGTTCCAGCCGAAAAGCAAATTCCAGTTTCGATCTGGAAACTGAGTAATCCATAAAAGTTCGACACCAATTCTGTACTGTCCCTTAAAATAAATTCTTTTTGCCGGTAATGTATTATAACTAAACCCTAAACAAAGTTCGCTTGTGTTTTGAAATGCACGAACACTAATTCCACCCGTTATATTGAATTGATTAAACATTGGTTTCCGTTTAATCTCAGCATTACTTTTGAATGTGCCATAAATTCCGAAATTACTGAATTCATAATTAACTAAAACTCCAACGGGGTGCCACATGTTTCCCGTTATTCCGAATCGGAAATTTTTATCATAATGTATTATTTGTGTTGAAATTTTTTGGGGATCAAGTTTTGTAAAATATTTAACATCATTATTATATGTCTTCGGAAAACTTAACCCCATCCAAAATAATGACAAAATAATTATAATTCTGAATTTCATAGCATTACTCCTTTTGTCTATAGTAATTCATTTTTCAGCCGATATTTTAGAATATTCTAAAAATTATCTACTGAATAAGTAATTTTTTTGTTTTAGATATTGCTGCGAAAATGTGCACTTCTTTATCCTAAGGAAAATAATTTACAAATCTTCTTTCATAAGTGAATTTACTATGGTGTATATTATGAATTCATCTTTTAAAGAAAAAAGATTTTTGTGCCCGTATACAATCATAGCAAATTTTTTGAATCTACCCAACTTTAATTTTTAGTTCATTCCAACAGGGCTTACCTTCAGCCATAACCCAATAGAGAATTCTTAATTAATTCACATGAATTATTTTAATTCAATAACTAAGCCAATAAAAAATAATTTGATTATTATAATATGACGAAGATTTTCCTGACTCAAATTAAGAGCGATATACAGCATGAAACATTAAAAATAAAAAATGTTTCCAATAAACAATTTTCTAACTTAGAATATATTTTAAATAGGGTGATCGAAATGCTTTAAAATTTATTTATCTAACAGTTGTATGAAATAAAAGATTGTTGGATTTTTAATTTTAACAGTATTCATTAATTTTTAATTATCTTAATTAATTTTAACCGTCTTTATTATTTTAGCGAAAGGGAGATTTTTCTTTGTGCACTCGTATCCTTATTGTTCCATTGCCTAATGCCTACTAATGTCCTGAAAATTTCTCCCAAAGTTAATAGATGCTTTGTATTAGAACCTTTCAACTGATTTCTTTTCCACCAAGCTTGTTGATTATTGCTTCGACGAATGGATTATTTCTGTTTGATGAACCATTGTTGTTGAGGTAAGTGTCTGTAGTTTTATGAATTTTTTGAGTAGTTGAGGGTGCAGGTATTTGATCAGTGAGTACTACTTTAAGTTTTCGCCCAAAGCACTCAAGAGATTTTTTCTCTAAATAATCATGATTTATTTTGAGCGAGCCAGAAACTTCTTTATTTGAGGAATAAACAAACAAATTGTTTCCCTCAATCCTATTGAACAAAATATCACCGAATACATTTCCTAATGTCAGACCTCTTTCAGCGGTAATTTTATCCACAAAAATGTTCCATTTAACCACGTCGTTATTTGTAACAACGGTGTTTTGACTTATCGATTCTTTAACATCAGGGGTTGAATTTGAAAAATTAGTTTCGGAATTTTTTCTATTTATTTGAGCCTGGTATTTATTTCTTGAATCGGCTCTTTCTACTTTATTTTCGGGCTTTTTTTTTAATTCATTTCTCGGTAATGTTTCGGCAGAAAAGTCATTACCAAGATTTGATAAAACTTCTGAAATAGTTGAAGATCTTTCTAATCCGATCATGTGGCTGAGCACAATTTCAACTTTTAATTTTTGATTTTGTGCGTACCTCAATTCCTGCTGGCTCTTATTTAAAAAACTCATCAATCTCAACAAATCGCCCTGTGAAAACTGTCCCAAATACTCCATGTATTTTGTCCTGTACATTTCTGCTGTTTCAAGGTTATCTGAACTTTCAGTAACAACAACGGAAAGAATGTTTCTGAAATGTTCAACTAATCCTTCCATAAAATCAATAAAGTTCCAGCCGTTTTCATAAATTGATTTTGTCACTTCGAAAACCGATTTAAAATTTTTATTTATGACCGCATCGGATATATCGAAATAAATTTCATCATCAATAAGATTCAGCATTTTTGAAACAGTATCTGCCTCAACATTATTTCCGCAAAAAGAAACTGCCTGATCAAAAAAACTCTCTGCATCTCTTAACGCACCATCTGCTTTTTTGGCAATCAAAGTTAAAGTCTTATCGTCAATCTGAATTTTTTCTTCATCAGCAATTTTCTTCAACTGTTCTTTAATTGTCGTTAATTGAATTCTTCTAAAATCAAATCTTTGACACCGGGAAATTATAGTAAGAGGAACTTTATGAATATCTGTAGTTGCGAAAATAAAAATAGTGTGTTCGGGAGGTTCTTCCAATGTTTTTAAGAATGCGTTGAAAGACTCCTTTGTTAGCATGTGCACTTCATCTATAATATAGACTTTATATTTACCCTTTGAGGGCGCATATTTTACGGAATCCCTAAGGCTTCGAACTTCGTCTATACCACGGTTTGAGGCTCCGTCAATTTCAATAATATCCAACGATTGAGACGACTGTATCGATTTGCACATTTCACAGTCATTGCACGGTTCAGCATTCTGTTGATTTAAACAATTGAGAGTCTTTGCTAAAATTCTTGCTGAAGTTGTTTTTCCCACACCTCTTGGCCCGGTGAAAATATAAGCATGTGCAATCCGCCCGCTTTTTATAGCATTCTTAAGAGTCGTAGTTATATGTTCCTGTCCGACGACTTCATTGAATTTTTGCGGGCGCCATTTCCTGGCTGTTACAACAAATGTCATTTAATAACTTCTAATTTATAATTTCGCTTGAAAGAAAATTAACCAGTTCTTCAAGATATTTTTTATCTGTATTGTTGAAAGCATCAAATTCATTGCAGTCCAGATCGAGTACCGAATGAAGCTTATCATTTTTTAAAATAGGAACAACAATTTCCGATTTTGAATTGATATCGCAGAAAATATGTCCGGGAAATTTATTGACATCAGGCACCACAATAATTTCCTTTTTCAAGGCTGCCGTGCCGCAGACTCCTTTTCCAATTACAATGCTTGTACATGCGACCGAACCCTGGAAAGGCCCAAGGTATAATTTTTCTCCGTCGAAAAGATAGAAACCCACCCAGCTTATTTTGTTAAATGATTGATTTAATAATGCAGTCAAATTAGCTAAACTGGAGAGTAGGTTGTCATCTTTACTAAGCAGGGATTTTGCCTGTTTAATTAATAATTTGTACTGATCTTCAAGCGATAATTCTTTGTTAATGACAATTGATTCAGCCAAATTTATTTAGCCCTGCTTTTTGATTTCTTCTTAGCTGCTGGTTTTGTTTTTGTTCCGGTACTTTTTTTTGAAATATTTTTCCAGTTCGGAAAAACATAAGGAATGGCATCTTCAATTTTGGAAATTGTTTTAATATCCATCCCTTCTTTGACCCTGTCGGAAATTTCCTTCAAATCAATTTCGTTATCTTTTGGAATAAGCACGGTTTTAATATCATTTCTTTTTGCGGCAATCAATTTTTCATTCAAGCCTCCGATAGGAAGAATTTTTCCACGCAGAGTAATTTCTCCCGTCATGGCAACAGAATTACTTGCTGGTTTCCCGCTGATTGCTGATAACATTGCCATTGCCATTGTAATTCCTGCCGACGGCCCATCTTTGGGAATAGCGCCTTCGGGAAGATGAACATGTATTTCTTTGTCTTTAAAGAAATCGGGATTTAAACGAAATGCTTTAGCTTCCGAACGAATGTAGCTTAATGCAGCTTGAGCCGATTCCTTCATCACGTTTCCAAGCTGACCTGTAAGGTTCAAGCGGCTTGGGCCTTTCATGATTGTTACATCGACATTTAAAAGCTCTCCACCTACACTTGTCCATGCAAGTCCCGTTACCGAACCGACTTGCCTTGCTTTACTGTGAGTTTGCTGCCTGTATCTGGGAGTTTTAAGATACGCTTCAACTTTTTCTTCATCGATTACCACTTTGGGATTTTTCTTACGCTTACTATTAGCGCTTTCATTAAGTACAATTTCCCTTGCCACTTTTCGGCAAATCGATGCAATCTCTCTTTCAAGATTTCTAACTCCGGCTTCCCTGGTGTATTCGGAAATAATTTTTTTAATGGAGCCATCCGTGAATTCTACATTTTTATTTATTAGGCCGTGTGCTTCAAGCTGTTTTAAAAGTATGTGTCTTTTTGCTATTTCAATCTTTTCATATTCAAGGTACCCGGGAAGTTCGATAATTTCCATTCTATCCTGAAGTGGTAATGGTATATTATATCTCACGTTGGCAGTTGTAATGAACATTACCTGCGAAAGATCATAATCAACTTCGAGGTAATGATCGTTAAAGTTGCAGTTTTGTTCAGGGTCTAATACTTCAAGCATTGCCGAAGAAGGATCGCCGCGAAAATCCATACTCATTTTATCGATTTCATCAAGAAGCATTACGGGATTTACGGTACCGGCTTTTTTTATTGATTGAACTATCTTGCCCGGCATCGAACCGATATATGTTCTTCTGTGACCTCTGATTTCCGCTTCATCACGAACACCGCCTAAACTAATTCGAACAAATTTTCTTCCCAATGCACGGGAAATGGATTTTCCGAGAGAAGTTTTTCCGACTCCGGGAGGCCCGACAAAGCAAAGAATTTGTCCTTTCATTTGTTTCACCAAATTCAGAACAGCAATATTCTCAATGATTCTTTCTTTTGGTTTTTCAAGTCCGTAATGATCTTCATTGAGAATTTTTTGAACGTGTTTAATATTCAAATTATCTTTTGTCTTTTTACTCCATGGAACATCAATCAGCCAGTCGAGATAATTCCTGATTACTGTTGACTCTGGAGACATCGGAGGAGTTTTCTTTAGTTTATTTAATTCTTCAAGCGCTTTTTCTTCGGCCTCGCGGGACATTTTAGCTTTTTTTATTTTCTCGCGCATCTTAACGAATTCCGGGCTTCCGTCATCCTCCTCACCCAATTCATCCTGAAGAATTTTTATTTGTTCCTGTATTATAAATTTTCGCTGGGTTTTTGCTATGTTTTCCTGAACCTTGTTATCAATTTCTTTTTCAATTCTTAGTATATCTATTTCGGAGTTAAGAATTTTTATTACTTCATAGAATTGTTCTTTGAGTCCGAATTTTTGCAGTATGGTTTGCTTAACATCGATTATCTGGTTGATATTAGCAGCAACGTAAAATAATTTTCTATCCGGTTCCTCGATATTTTCAAATGCGGTTAATGTTTCGTTCGGAATGTTTCTTGAAATTTTAACATACTCTTTGAAAAGCTGCGACATTTGCCGGATCATTGCATTCATTTCCGGGTCATCTTCAAATTCCGGTAATATTAATTCTACTTTTGCTTCAAAGAAATTTTTATTATCTGTGAATTCTACAATTCTTGCCTGGATTAACCCGTCAACTAATATCTTCATTAATCCGTTTGGCAGCTTTAAAATTTGGACTATCTTAGCTACCGTTCCTTCACGAAAAACATCTTCTTTTTTAGGGTCTTCAATTGTCGATTTTTTTTGAGTAGAAAGAAAAATGTACTTTGTATTATCCAACGCATAATTTGCCGCTCTTATTGATTGTTCTCTTCCAACAAGTACAGGAAAAATCATATATGGAAAAATCACGATGTCTCTTAACGGCAGCACTGGAAGAATTTCCGGGATGCTGTCAACCAAAGAATCAACAGATTTATTTTTTAACTCTAATTCACTTATTTGATCCAAAAACGTCTCCTCACTTTTAATTTTCACTTAATTCAACTAATAAATATATCAAAATTCATTCAGGCGTTCAAGGATGTTGTGATAGGTGAATAATCAAAATAGTTCCATCAATTTATTTTTATATTAGTATTCCAAATTTGAGGAATTAATGATCGAAGATATTATAGAAATTGCAACTGCTTCTGGTGACATACTTAGGCAGCTTTTCGGTAAACATCATGAAATTGAATTTAAAGGGAATGCTTCAAATTTAGTAACCGAAGCTGATAAAAAATCTGAAAAGTTTATTACCGAATGTATTATAAAAAAATTTCCCGATCATGGAATTTTAGCGGAGGAGAGCGGTGAGATAAAAAAAGGAGCTGAATTCATGTGGGTGGTCGATCCACTTGACGGAACGACGAACTTTGCTCATGGCTTGCCTATCTTTTCTGTTTCAATCGGCCTTCAAAAAAATAACGAAACAGTAGCCGGTGTTGTTTACGATGTTATGCAGGATATAGTTTATTCAGCAGAACTCGGGAGCGGTGCTTTTGCAAATTCAGCTAAGATTAACGTAAGCGATACAACTTTGCTCAGTCATTCTGTATTGGTTACAGGATTTCCATATAATATTTCCCAAAACCCGGAGCAAGCATTCGAGAAATTTACTGCTTTAACAAAATCTTCGAGGGGAATTAGAAGGCTCGGGTCTGCGGCTATAGACTTTTGTTATGTAGCAAGAGGTGTTTTCGATGGTTTCTGGGAAGTTTATTTACATCCATGGGATATGTGTGCCGGGAAATTAATTGCTGAAGAGGCCGGCGGTTTGGTTACCGATTTCAACGGAAACATGATCGATATTTATTCGAAAAGAATTCTTGTGTCTAACGGAAAAGTACATTCGCAGATGATTGAAATACTCAAAACGAATTTAAACAAGGCAAAAGTCAAAAACTAAAATTGAAGTATTATTTCTCGTGAGTTAAATAATTTCCGGCTAATTTGAATTTACAAGCTTGCATACATTTTTTCAATTAAATCTAAATATTTTTCTTCCACAATTTTTCTTTTAATTTTCAGGCTGGGAGTTATTTCACCGGTTTCAATTGAAAACGGTTTTTCCAGGATGGTAAACTTCCGGATTTTTTCATAATTGCTTAATCCTTTCTGCAGTTTGGACAATTCTTTTTCAATCAGGTTGTAAATTTCAGAATTCTGTACAAGGTCATCAACGGAATGATATACGATTTTATTCCTGTCAGCATATTCTTTCATCGCATCGATGTCGGGAACGATAAGTGCGGTTAAAAATCGTCGTCTGTCGCCAATTAGCATAAATTGATCGATGTACTTGCTTGTTAAAAACAGGTTTTCAATCGGGGTCGGTGCAATATATTTTCCGCCCGTAGTTTTAAACAAATGTTTTTTACGATCCGTTATAACTAAAAATCCCTGTTCATTAAAAATTCCAATATCACCTGTATGCAGCCAACCGTTTTTAATTACAGCATCGGTTTCTTTTTTATTTTTATAATAACCTTGCATAATGTTCGGTCCCTTTGCCAAAATTTCTCCGTCATCTGCAATTTTTATTTCAACTCCAGGCATTGCTTTACCGACAGTTCCGAAGTTATAATCGTCGAAAACATTTGCTGCTATAACTGGCGAGGCTTCAGTTAAACCATAACCTTCTATTATAATCAAACCGATTGCTTCAAAAAATTCTCCCAGTTCTTTTGAAAGTGCAGCGCCGCCCGAAATAAAAAACCTTAATCTACCTCCTGTTTTTTCTCTTAATTTATCGAAAACTAATTTTTTCGACAGCTTGTACTTCGCATAAAGAAGCGGGGATACTTTATTCTTCTTTTTTGCCGCCGCATAGTTTTTCCCAGTATTTATAGCTCCATAGAAAATTTTCTGTTTTACAGTAGATTCATTTTCAACTGTTTTTAATATTTTAGAATGAATTCGTTCGAACAATCGCGGAACCGTAGTCATGAGAGTCGGCTTTACTTCGATTAGATTTTGAGATACCGTTTCGATGCTTTGTGCAAAATAAACCGTACTGCCTGCGGAGAAAGCCGTGTAATAACCTGCCATTCTTTCAAAGATATGACAAAGCGGTAAAAATGATAAAAAAGTATCCGATTCGTTTATCGGGAATATTTGAAGTGCGGCTTTAACATTTGATAAAATATTTTTATGTGAAAGCATAACACCTTTCGGCTCACCAGTGGTTCCCGATGTATAAATTATAGTGCAAAGATCATCTTCCTTAATTTTAGAAATTGAATCTTTTAATAGGTTCGGATGATGCGGCTTATAAATTTCACCCATCAATTGTACGTCTTTAAATGAATGAAGAATCGGAACATCTTCTACTTGATCTTTATCGTTTAGAATAATCAAATATTTCAGGTATTTGCATTTGTCAAGTATCTTAAGAATTTTATTAAGCTGGAATTTATTCGATATGATGATTGCTTTTGATTCAGAATTATTTAAAATAAACTCAATGGAATCAGCTGTTAAAGAAGGATACATAGGGACATCGACAGCACCTAATTGAAGGATTGCAAAATCGGAATAAACCCATTCGGGCCTGTTCTCAGAAATTATGGCTACTTTATCGTCTTTTTGTACTCCCAGTGCGGCTAAACCATAGGCAAATTTTTCGGTGTTTTCATGCATCTCTGCATAAGTGATCCCTTGGTACTTGTCTCCGGTTTTTGAGGACATTGAAAACCGGTTGTGCATTTTCCCATACTTGTTTATTAAATAAGTATAAAGCTCAGGGATGGTTCTTATCTGTAATTCCTTCTGCATTGAATTCCCTCTAATTTATCAAATTAAAGTTGTATAAAATTTGTGTTTACAAAATTTTTAATCATCTTATTAATGTGACGTCTTTTCAAAAAACGACAAATTTTTTAATTAAAAAATATTTAAAATATTTTTCGTGAAATTAGTAAAAATTTTTGTCTTATTTAACTAATTTTATACAAAATTTTTTTGTTAGTATGAATAATGGGAAAAACCGGATTGTTTCAATTTTCAAATATTCCATCGGCGAAATATAAAATTTTTATTGAAAATGATTTCGAGTAATCAGGAACAAATTTCTAAAAACGAAATTGCTTCTATACGCATATCTAAGTAATTTTGTTTTAATTTTTATCGATTTTTGGACAATTCACAAAATTAGGAATTACAGAAATGAAAATACACGAATATCAGGCAAAAGAAATTTTAAGAAAGTACAATGTTGCCGTACCAAAAGGTAAAGTTGCTTTTTCTGCTGAAGAAGCAGTTCAAATCGCGAGGGATGAAGTAGGAGGAGATGTTTGGGTTGTTAAAGCTCAGATACATGCCGGCGGAAGAGGAAAAGGCGGCGGAGTTAAATTAGCAAGAAGTTTGGAGGAAGTCGAACAGATTGCGCGTGATATATTAGGAATGACTCTTGTTACCCACCAAACAGGTCCGGAAGGTAAAGTTGTTAAAAGGTTATTAATTGAGCAGGGAATGAATATTGACAGAGAATTTTATGTCGGAATTACCTTGGACAGAGCACAATCCAAAAATGTAATTATGGTTTCAACAGAAGGCGGAGTCGAAATTGAAAAAGTTGCTGCCGAATCTCCTGAAAAAATAATTAAAGAAACTATTGACCCCGGTTTGGGATTGCAGTCTTACCAAGCGAGAAAATTAGCATATGCACTTGGATTGGAAGGGAATCAAAATAAAAATGCTGTAAAATTTTTAATGGGACTTTATAAAGCATTTCTCGGTACAGATGCTTCTCTTGCTGAAATAAATCCACTCGTTGTAACAAAAGAAGGCGATGTAATTGCTCTCGATGCTAAAATGAATTTTGACGATAATTCTTTATACAAGCATCAGGATATTGTTGAATTTAGAGATCTTGACGAAGAAGCACCTCTGGAAATCGAAGCTTCGAAATATAGTTTAAATTATATCAAGCTGGATGGAAATGTCGGCTGTATGGTTAACGGTGCAGGATTGGCGATGGCAACTATGGATATTATAAAGCTTGCCGGCGGTGAACCTGCTAACTTTTTAGATGTTGGTGGAAGTGCTAACAAAGAAACTGTTTCAAATGGTTTTAAAATAATTTTATCCGATAAAAATGTTAAAGCAATTCTAATAAATATTTTTGGCGGAATAGTAAGATGTGATCGTGTAGCACACGGTGTAATTGATGCCGCTACCGAAATGGAAGTAAAAGTACCAATTGTCGTAAGGCTTGAAGGTACAAACGCTAAAGAAGCCGGAATTCTATTAAATGAATCAGGTTTAAACTTCGAAGTCGCCTCAAGTTTAAAGGATGCTGCAGAAAAAGTTACTTCCGTGCTGGTGAATTAGTTCGTAGATAGAAATATTTTAGTTGAATTTTCTGCCGTTTCAATAAAATTGAAACGGCATTTTTTTTGTCCCTCTAAAAAATGAAGACTTGATTTTTGCTCAAAAAATGAGTTTTCTGCAAAAATCTTAACAAAAATATAAAAATTCAAGTCTTGAATTAAGCTTGCTTTTAAGTTTTATTAGTAATAGATTTTTTCCATAAAATTTCAGAAATAGGGAAACCAGATGCCGTATTTCGATCCTGAGTTCAACGATGAACATAATTTTGAGAGCAAAGAAGACAATTTAGATTCTGAAATCAGACGATGCAGAGATTTAATTGTTAATGGAAATATTTTTGATTCCAGTGATGCGATTGAAGATATAGCTCAAATATGCCTCGATAATGATAAATTTGAAGAAGCCGTATTCTTCATAGAATCACTCATCGAAGCGTACCCATATAATTATGAACATTGGCTTAGAAAAGGAATCGCACTAAACGGTCTTTTGAAATTTAAGGAATCTTTAGATTGTTTCGATCGTGCTTTAAGCATGAATCCAAATGATTCGGAGACTTTAATGAATAAAGCAAACGCAGAGGAAAGTCTCGGTTTGGTAAATATAGCTGAAAGTTCACTTGAAGAAGCATTAAGAATTGATCCTTATAACGTTGATGCCTGGTTTAATCTTGGGCTGTTGTTTCAAAGAGGGGATGAATATTCTAAAGCAATTCGCTGTTTTAATAAAGCATTTGAATATGACAGTGAATTCTCTGAAGCACTTTATGAATTAGGTTACTGTTATGAAATTCTTGATGAATTAAGTAAATCTCTCGAATACTACGATAAATTTTTAGAACTCGAACCTTACAATCCTAACGGATGGTACAACAGGGGAATCGTTCTGGTAAAATTAAATCAATTGGAAAAAGCTATTGACAGCTATGACCTGGCAATTGCTATAAAAGAGGATTTTTCCAGCGCCTGGTTTAATAAAGGCAATACTTTAGCAGACCTTGGAAGGTATAATCAAGCAATAGAAAGCTTTAAAAAATCTCTCTCAATCGATAAAAATGATGAAGCTTCGTGTTTCAATATTGCAAATATTTATGAAGAAACCGGAGATATTTCGAATGCAATTAGATATTACTCGGATGCAATCAAAATAAACGAGGGCTATTATGAAGCTTATCTTTCAAGAGGTTTCTGTTACGATTCTTTAGGAAAATTTCAATCGGCATTGAAAGATTTTAATAAAGCTATTTCTCTTGCAAAAGACAAAGCAGATGCCTGGTACGCAAAAGCTGAACTTGAATATTCATTAGGCAAATTGACCGAAGCAGTTAAAAGCTATAAAACTGCATTAAAAATTGAACCAGATAATGAAGAAATTTGGTATAAGCTTGCTGAAACACAATTTGAAATGGGAGATTGGCTCAAGGCGATTGATGCATATGATCAGTGCATAAATCTCAACCCGATGGATGCAAATTCTTATTACGGTAAAGCAAAAATTAACTTTATTTTAAGCCGCACTTTGGAAGCCGTTGATTGTTTAAAATCGGCTTTTAAAATCGACCCGGCAATAAGAAGTGAATTTGCAAAAGAGTATCCTGAAGTTAAGTCTTCCAAATTATTCCGGAAGTTGTTGGGTGAGTTTTAAACTGATTACTCACATCACATTCTCATTTTAAATTATTTTCTAATTTCGTTTCGGTTAAAGAAACTTATAACTTTAAGTAACAAAACGAACAATTGTATTTATTAGAAAAGATTTTAAGTGAAAGATAAATACCATCTAAATACAAAAATATTAGGAATATTAGGGCATCCGATAAAGCATACCTATTCACCATTTATTCATAACGTTGCAATTGAATTAGGGGGACTGGATTACATTTACCTTCCGTTCGATGTTCCGCCGGCAAATTTAAGAAACGCACTAAGAGGGATAAATGCTCTCGGCATAAAAGGATTTAACATAACAATTCCTCATAAAGAAACGATAATGCAATTGTTGAATGAAGTATCCGAAGAAGCCGCAATTATCGGATGTGTAAATACGGTTGTTAATGAGTTAGGTAAATTAACCGGCTATAATACCGATGTAATGGGAGTCCTTGATACTTTATCGCCTTTTAAAGAAAAGATAAACGGAAGCGTTGTTTGTGTCGTTGGAGCAGGCGGAGCAGCTCGTGCAGTTATTTATACTTTGATTAGACATTTCAATCCGAAAAGAATTTTTATAATAAACAGAACCGAGCAGAGAGCTGAAAGCTTAAAAGAGTACTTCAAAGCTAAAATGAATTACGGTTACTTTACTGCAAAAGAATTAGTGCCGCCCGATCTGGTTGAAATTTTTAGGGATTCAAAATTAATTGTTAATGCTACATCTGTCGGAACTTTTCCTGATTCAGATGATTCCATTACGCCGCTTGCCGATTCGTTTTCAAAAGGACAATTGGTTTTTGATTTGGTTTATAATCCACCGGAGACAAAATTATTGAAGCTGGCTGCTTCGAAAGGTGCTGTTACAATTAATGGAATTAAGATGTTGATTTCGCAGGCAGAAAGATCCTTTGAATTGTGGACAGGCGAGAAAATGCCGGTTGAGCAGTTGCAAAAATCTCTTGAATTACTTATTGCAAATTAAACTATGAAAGTTTGTCAAGCGCTTCTTTAATTCTTTTTACGGCTTCCATCAGATTATCCAATGAAGCTGCATACGAAAACCTAATATAACCTTCCGTACCGAAAGCACTTCCCGGTACACATGCTACTTTTGCTTCATATAATAGATACATTGCAAGATCAAACGAATTTTCGATTTTTATTACAGGAGTAGACTTTTGAAAATATGCACTTACATTAGGGAATAAATAGAATGCACCTTCAGGCTTACAGCAGCTTATTCCATCTATTGAGGTTAATGCTTCAAAGAAAAAATTCCTCCGTTTTTCAAATTCCTTTCTCATTTGTAAAACTTCATCTTGCGGGCCTGTAAGCGCTTCAACTGCGGCATATTGTGAAATTGAACTAGCATTTGAAGTGCTGTGGCTTTGAATTTTATTTATTCCTTTAATTACCTCTATTGGTCCCGCAGTATACCCGATTCTCCAGCCTGTCATTGCGTAGGATTTGGAAACACCGTTTATAACAACTGTACGTTTTTTCATCTCGTCATTTAAAGAGGCAAAGCTTACAAATTCAAAATCGTCATAAATCAGTTTCTCATAAATTTCATCGGATATTACATAAAAATCGTTTCTCTCGACTATGCTGATTAATGATTCAAGCTCATTTCTTGAATAACCGCAGCCGGTAGGATTTGAAGGATTACATAATATTAAAGCTTTGGTATATGGTGTTATTGCTTTCTCCAATTGTTCGGGAGAAATTTTAAAATCGGTGGATTCATCTGTTTTTATGATTATCGATTTTCCGTGTGCAAGTTTAACCATTTCCGGATATGAAACCCAGTAAGGAGCAGGGATTATCACTTCATCATCCTGCGACACAATTGTATTGATAGCATTGAACAAACTTTGTTTAGCCCCGTTGGATGCAATTATCTCATCGATTGAATATTCGAGATTGTTATCAGTTTTAAACTTTTGTGCAATTGCATTTCTTAGTTCGGTAATTCCGGCGTTGATGGTGTACTTTGTTTTACTTTCATTGATAGCTTTGATTGCGGCATCTTTTATATTTTGAGGAGTAGGGAAGTCAGGTTCGCCGACACTAAGATCGATAACATTGATCCCTTCAGCAGACATCTTTTTAGCTTCGGCAGAAACCTTTAAAGTTGGAGATGCACCTATGCGGTTTACTCTATCGGAGATGAACATACTTACCTTTTTGTAGTGGATAATTATTTTAGTTATTCGAATTTTAGAGATGACATCTTTTTAAATTAAAAGACAACACAAAATTTTTTTACTGTTTTTTAAATTAAGAGGAAAGATGTCATCTCTGCTCGACTTATTTATACGTAACTTAATTTTATAATCTATTTGAATAACAATCTTGAAAAGAAGGAAGAAAACTCTCAAACAAATTGCGATAAATTTAATACTAAATTTTTAAAATCAAAGTGCCGGGTGATAAGGATATTGAGATTCTCATATATTAAGGTTAAATTCCAGTCGAAGGAAAATTATGAAAAGACTAATAACATTTTTTTTGCTTATAATATTTTCAATTTCTTTACAAAATTCTTTTGCACAGCTTAAGGAAATGAAATCGCCTTATTTTGCGGGAATGCTTGGAACTTCAACCGTAACTTTCGGCGAGCATGACAGAAGTCAAAATCCGGCGGGAAGTACATTTGGTGCAGGATTCGGTTTCCCGGTATCAAAACAACTTTCTATATTCTCACAATTAATGTATTTGTCCCAATCCGATTTTACTGCCTACGAAGTTTTAAATTATTCCAGGAACGGTGTTTCAATAAATAATGAGTTGACGGAATTAAATGCTTCATTCAGCCAGTTGATTTATAACCTCGGATTGGAATATAATTTCTTTTTATCAGAACAATTTAAGCTTGGAATAAATGGCGGCTTTTCTTATTCACTAATAAATCAGGAAGCTTCACTTCCAAGCGGGCAATTGATTTCAAAATTAAATAATGACGGAGTTTTCGGATATTTCGGAGGTGCAAACCTGGAAAAAGGTTTTACTGATTCAAACTTTTCTCTATTCATTGAAGCACAATATAATTATGCAAATAAAGATGCAGTTTTTTACAGAACTAAATTCAGTGGAATGAATTATATGTTTGGGATAAAGTATTATTTGGGTGGGTGAAGTTTTAATTTACAAGAATATCCCTTTATATTTATTAAATTCGGATCTACTATAAAATAATTACCGCATTATAAAAAGTTTTAGACCTCCAAAATTAAATTGAACAAATTTATAAAATGAGCGAGGATAATTTAATTCAACCAAAAAGATAAACTATTGAAAATGGATAATGATATTAAATTAATATTTCAAACCCTCACTTAATCCTGTTCAACAAGCTTCTTAATTATGAAATAGCTTCTATTATTTTATATGTACTTGCCCTATTCACCTTTATATTCATATTTATCGCTCCTTTAGCTTTTACTCCTTATATGTTGTAAGAATTCAATTAAATTAAAAAAAGGTGTGAAGAGTTAAATAATTTTATGATGGAATTTTGATGGTTATATGGAAAATTAGATTACATCTTTTGAATAAAGATAACCTCCGAGGTTACACGTGGTCATCAACGTTGTTAACCTCGGAGGTTGCTAAACTAAACTTTCTTTAATCTTTTGGGGCCTGCATTTCTGACTTCGTCGGAAGTGCCTTTTTCAAAAAGCTTAAAGTTCTCAATAAATCGTGCGGCTAAAGCGTCGTACTTTTTCCAGTATTCTTTTTTATCTCCCCACGAGCTTGCGGGATCTAAAACATCTTCAGGAACTTCGGGACAGCTTAACGGAACCTCAAATCCGAATAACTCGTCTTTTCTGTATTTTACTTTATCCAATTTGCCATCTAATGCAGCGTTTAAAAGATTTCTTGTATGACGGATACTTATTCGTTTTCCAACTCCGAATCTTCCGCCAACCCAGCCGGTGTTAACAAGCCAAACATTTGCATTATGCTTTAACATTCTTTCTTTCAGCATTTGTGCGTACTCAAATGGATGACGAACCATAAACGGTGCACCAAAGCAGGCGCTGAATGTAATTTGCGGTTCAATTCCCAACCCGATTTCCGTACCTGCAATTTTGGAAGTGTATCCGCTTATAAAATGATACTGCGCTTGTTCAGGATTAAGTTTTGCAATTGGAGGCATAACTCCGGATGCATCGCAGGTTAGGAAAATAATATTTTTTGGATGGGTTGTAACATATCCTTCGGGAACTGTGTTGGGAATAAATTCCAACGGATAAGATGCTCTTGTATTTTCGGTGATAATATCATCATCTAAATCAATTAGCCTGGTTACCGGATCATAAACTACATTTTCTAAAATTGTTCCATATCTTCTTGTAGTATCATAAATCTCAGGTTCATGTTCAGGCGATAAGCGGATTACTTTTGCATAACATCCGCCTTCGAAATTGAAAACACCCTGCCTGCTCCATCCATGCTCATCATCGCCGATTAATTTTCTTTTCGGATCGGCAGAAAGAGTTGTTTTACCTGTTCCGCTTAATCCGAAGAATAATGCAACGTCACCGTTCTTTCCAACATTTGCCGAACAATGCATCGGCAGGACGTCGTCAAAAGTTAAAAGGAAATTAAGAACAGTAAATACCGATTTCTTTATTTCACCGCCGTAAAGTGAATTTGCGATAACTGCTATTCTTTGATCAAAGCTGAGGATAATTCCTGTTTCGGTTCTTGTTCCGTCGATTTTTGGATCGACTTTAAATCCCGGAACGCAAATTATAGTAAAATCCGGAACGTAATTTCTCAGAGTATCTTTATCGTCGGTTGTGATGAACATATTTCTTGCGAACAAGCTGTGCCAGGCTTTCTCGGTTATTATTCTAACTGCAAGACGGTAATCGGGATCAGCGCCGGCATAACAATCCTGAACAAAAAATTCTTCATCCTGCGAATAAGCCTGGATTCTGCTTAAAAGTGCATTGAATTTTTCGACACTAAACGGGCGGTTATATACTCCCCACCAAATTTTACCTTCGGTTGTCTCTTCGCGGACAACGAATTTATCCGCAGCAGCTCTTGCTGTATGTTTGCCGGTATTTACAAGGAACGGACCATGGGCCGCTATTTTACCTTCATTACGGAATACTGCTTCCTCATATAAAGCGGAATCAGGCAGATTCCAAAAAACTCTTTCGAGGTAAACCAAACCGTGATTGTCGAGCTTATAATCGGAAGCTAATTCTTTAGCTTCTTTTGTTGCCGGGGTATTAAATTCTAAATATTTACTCATGCCCAATCCCTCACTAATTTTCTGTCGCCAATGTAAAGTTCATTTGGTGAATTAGGATCGAGAGCCCATTTCATTCTTTCGATTCCTTCTGTGATATCTTTTATCGAACCGCAGTATGATAATCTCAAGTATCCTTCCATACCGAATTCCACTCCCGGAACCGTCAGAACCTGAACTTTATCGATCAGTATTTCGGATAATTTCGCAGATTCCTTCCTGTAAGCACTGAAGTCGGCAAAGCAATAAAAAGTTCCATCCGGTTTTGTTACTCTAACACCTTCGAATGAATTCAGCATGTCGATCATTACATTCCTATTATTCTCAAGGGTAACCCGTAAGTTTTCCACTCCAGATTGAATTCCATTAAGTGCACCAACGGCAGCTTTTTGTAAAACTATAGAAGGGCCTGAAGTCTGGTGACCTTGAATATTAGACATCACGTCAATTAATTTTTTATTTGCAACAGCCCATCCGATTCTGAAACCTGTCATCGCATATTGTTTTGAAACTCCGTTAATGACGATTAACTTAGAATTCTCAGATAAGTCTTTTGCGTACTTGTAGCAGTTAATCGGTTTTCTGCCGTCGAAAATTAACCTGTGATAAATATCGTCCATTATGAGGTATAAATCTCTCTTCTCGCAGAACTCGACTATGTCCGAAATAAATTGTTCTGAGTACATTGCACCGCTGGGATTATTCGGACTGTTAATAATAACAGCCTTTGTATAGCTTCCGACCTTTTCTTCAAAATCCTGAATTCTCGGATAAAATGTTCCATCTTCGGCAAACACAGGAACTCCTATTGCCCCGCATAGCTTTGCCATTTCAGGATAACTAACCCAGTAGGGTGCAGGGTACATTACTTCTTCCTGTGGATTTAAAACTGCCTGCAATGCAACCATAATAGCTTGCTTAGCTCCACCGGAAGCCATAACGTTTTCCGGTTCAACTTTTCTATTATAAAATTCCTCGGTGTACCGGATAATTGCTTTTTTAAGAGCAGGGATTCCGTCGGCAGGAGCATATCGAATTTCACCGGAATTCATCAAGGCAGCCGCGGAAAGGATGGCATCCATAGGCGCTCTGCTTTTTGGCTCTCCGCCTCCTAAATGAATAACAGGTTCACCCTTTTCTCTTAAAATAGCTGCTTTTTCATTAAGCTTTAATGTGGGTGATGCATTTATTGATCTTGCAATTTGACTTAAACTCATTTTTTCTACCCCTCTAATAGTATCGGGTTAAACAATTAAAAAATTTGCATCTGTAAATTATTTGTAGTTTCAGATAGAAGCAAGAGGATTTTTGTTGTAAGTTGAATTAAAACATTGTCCCAGGAAATATTTTGATTATTACTTTCATAAATAGAGATGACATCTTTCTTTGTTGCTGACCAACAGGAAAAATGTCATCTTTTTATTAAATTATTTTACCGGTATAGTAAAAGGGACATTATTTGATATTCAATTCTTAATCTCTCCGTGCATTAGCCCTGCCTTCATTTCTTACAACATTGGTTGCATGATTTTGCATAGGTCTTTGCCGGACCGGTTGTGGATGATAATGAATCGCAGGTCTTTGGAAATTCGGCTGATGATTATTTCCCGGTCTATTTGCCGTAAAATTCTGCGGTTGTCTCTGGCGAGCCGGTTGAGGCTGATACCGAACCGTATGTCTCCTGAAATTAGGCCGATGGTCGTATCTTGGTCTATATGCGGTAAAATTTTGCGGCTGACTTTGCCTATTAGACTGAATGTTACCTTGACCCGGAAAACTCTGAAGTCCCTGTTTATTTTGTCTTTCTTTTTTCTTTGGATTATTCTGCTGCTTCTGTTGCTCAGACGGACGCTGACGTGGGGTTACGATTCTTTGAATTTCAGGAGCATGTCTTTCAATAATTTTCTGCTGGTCTTTAGGAACCTGCATTCTAATTATTTTACCGTTACCTCTTTTAACATTTTCCTTCTGAATTTTTACAACCGGAACACCTCCGGGAACTCTCGTTTCAATTGTTTTAACATTTGGTGCACGGTGTGAGACCATCGAACGCCCGCCCATATCATTTCTCAACCGCGATTCCGAAACAAAATAATTGCTTACATCATTACGTGTAAAATCGTTGTACTGAACCGAACGCCAGACGTGCCTGTCACTTTCCCATGGAGCAGAATATGTAATCCCCTCTGGTGGAAGAGGTGCCCAGCATACGTAATTTCCGTAATCATACCATTCTACATTTGCCGGCGACCATTGATTATTTGAAGGGACCCACAGCCATCCGTAGTAAGGATTATCTACCCAGAATCCGTAATGATAAACAATCCATCCGAAAGGTTCATATGAAACCCATGTCCATCCGTAATCGGAATATACCCAATGTCCGTAATAATAAGGCTGCCATGTTGCAGCAACAAAAGGTTTCCATACATTTCCGTAAGGGTTGATCATAATCCAATCACCATAATTATTTAATGTCTGGTCATAGTTTCCATTGTCCTGGTAATACGAATTTGCATTCATACTTGTACTGTCATAACTCGAGCCCTGTACTTGTTGAAGCTGTGAATAGCCGCAGCCATCCAGCAAGAGCAGACCTGAAACAAAAATTGTAAATACGAATATTAATTTTATGATTTTCTTTTTCATTTTCTCATCTCAAAATCTATTTGTAATGAATTGAGTACAAGATAATGAATCATTATGAAGCTACTATTAAGAGTAATAATCTACTTTACAGCCGCAGCCGTCCCACATCTTTTCGTAAGTTTCCATCCTCTTGTCAACAAAATCATTTGCTTCATTTTCAGATTCCATTATTCTCACCGCTATTTCATCTTTTGGTGTAGTTTCTTGAACCATATATTGTCCGTCGTAATTTAAAATTCTAATTAAACCTGAAATAATTGTATTTGCTTCTTTGACAATTTTTGATTTGCTGAGGATTGTTTCAAATTCTTCCTTAGTGATCAGTTTTACTTTTTTATAATTAAACGATGTTAAAATATTTTCGCTGCTCATTTATCTTTCACTTACTTGTTATTATAACCAAAAGTTTCTTACTTTTTCAAGAGATTCTCTATCTTTGATAATTTTAAAGTCTTTCCCATCACTAAAATAACCGATTATTTTCGGCATTTGCCTGCTGTTATACCTCGACCACATGCCGAATGTATAAGCCCCAACATCACGAATAACAATAAAATCATTTTGTGACGGTTTTGACAAATTAATATTCCTGCCGATAATATCTCCTGCAAAACAAAGCGGACCCGCTATTGTATATTTTGCATTTCGTTTTGTAATGATCATTTTTCCTTTACTATCCAGTACTAAAAATTCATGTGGCCATTCGTTGGAATTGTAGCTTTCTCTTATGAACATATCGGCACCTAAATGAATCATCAAAGTTCTTGTGTTAGATTCATTTTTTATATATTCGATTCTGCTTATTGCCCATGCACTATTCGCATACAGGTGCCTGCCGAATTCAGTAATTAAAATGTATTTATCCGTAAATAAAAGAGGACAATCATTCTTTAATGCCTTTGCGTATTCTTTAAAATTGATTCCTTTTTGATTACGTAAATATGAAACAGGCAAACCGCCTCCTAAATCAAAATATTTTATTCTTTTGGTTTTTCCTTCAGAATGCAAATTCGAATTTATTTCTTCAGCAAAGTCATAAACATCTTTGATGCCTTTCAGCAATTGCTTCAATGAACAACCTTGAGAACCGATGTGAAGATGAATGCCGCATAACCAATCGTATTTTTTATATGCATTAATTATCTCTTTTCTTTTTTCAAGAAGCGGAACTCCGAATTTTGAATACTTACCTGCGACGCTTGTAATTTTTATTTTGCCTGTTCCGACTTGCGGATTCACTCTTAATCCTATTTTACTTTTAAATGTTTTACTTCTATTAATTTTATCTATTCTTTCGAGTTCACTTAAAGAGTCAGCATTGATATAAACGCCTTTTTGCAGAGCGTATTTTAATTCTTGAATTGTTTTTGCAGGCGAATCGAATAGAATTTTTTGTGACGGAATTCCGGTCTTTTCTGCAATATATAATTCGGGTAAAGAAGCGCTCTCAAAACCAAAACCCTTGCTTTTAACAAAATTTAAAACCTTAGGTAGTGGATTAGCTTTTACTGCAGCCGAATGTACGGTTGATTTTGGAAATGCTCTTTTTAATTCGTTTATCTTCTTATCTAAAAATGAAAGGTCAATAAAGATTAATGCTGAATCTTTTTCGCAGATTAGTTTTTTCTTATTTAATGCCTTAGTGAAAGTAGAACTGATTTTTGCAGCGGATATTCGATTGCTCATATTTAATCGTTATACAATTAATTTGAATATTATTGACAAATATCTTTGAAAGAAAATTAAATTCAAAAGGAATATCAACAATTATCATAAAGCATATTTATAATCTAATTAAAAGATAGTTGAGGAAATTATTTTAACCAAACATTATCATTTTTCTTTTCCCGTAGTTTATCTTTTAATTATCTGAACTTTTATGCTTACTTCTGAAGAAAGTCATCTCATATGATTCTGCTTTTTTTGTTAACTTTGTAAACAGATTGTTAATTCAGAACATTCATAATATGAGAATATAAATATGAACCAAATTGTTTTATTTGCTTCAACAGTGTTTATGGGATTCTTTGCAATTATGAATCCAATAGGCAATATGCCGATATTCTTGGGCCTTGTCGAAGGTACCGATAAATCGGAACAAAAGAAAATTGCGCGAAAATCTGTGATGCTGGCATTTCTGATTGTAGCCGTTTTTTCAATATTCGGCAGCATTATTTTTGATGCTTTCGGTATTACTCTTCCAGCATTTCAAATAGGCGGCGGGCTGCTGATATTTATTGTGGGTTACCAGCTTTTGCATGGCAAACAATCAGCTATGCATCATCCTCCTGAAGGTGAAAATGAAAATGACAATTCGGTTGAGGATATAGCTATTTCGCCTCTGGCAATTCCAATACTGGCAGGTCCGGGAACTATTTCTACCGCAATGAATTTTATTGGTGAAGGATCATCAATCTTACACATATCCGTTGTAATAATAGTATTCGCATTTATTTGTTTAATAACTTATTTCTGTTTTGTCTTTGGCGAAAAAATCCTTTCACATTTTAAAAAAGGAGTAGTTAAAGTTATTACCCGGTTAATGGGATTAATTATTACGATAATTTCCGTGCAGATGGTTATTGAAGGGATTAATAATGCTGTTAAATTTTACAAATAAGTATTTATCAATAAAATATTTAATTCATAATTTGAATGGACTTTAGCATTAAAATTTATATCTCTTACGAGGAAATATAAGCTGCTGTTATTTTATATTTTCTCTTTAAATTTTTTCTTTAATGCTTTCTGTACTATATGAGGGACGAAATCACCGACGTCGCTGTGCAGACTCGCAAGATTTCTTATTATCGAAGAATTCAAATAAGTATATTTTTCGTGAGGCATTAAGAAAATAGTAGTTATATCGCTCGCCAATTTTCTGTTCATCAATGCCATCTGGAATTCATACTCAAAATCGCTGATGGCGCGTAGTCCTCTTATTATTCCTGTTGCACCGACTTGCTTTGCATGGTCTACAACCAATCCGTCAAAAGAATCGACCGATATATTATCGAAATCTTTTAAGCTTTCAATAAGCATATATACTCTTTCCTGAACTGTAAAGAGCGGCTGCTTGCCAGGATTTATGGCAACAGTGACAACCACAGAATCAAAAAGATCTCTTGCTCTTTTAATTATATCTATATGGCCGTTTGTTACGGGATCAAATGTTCCAGGGTAAATTACTTTTCTCATAAAATATTGTTCTGTTTATAAGAAATATAAAACTAATTCATTAAAAATTAAATATTTGCAACAATTTAGCTATATGACTTATTTATTAAAAGAGATTCAAATCATCAAAATTGTAATCTGCGTTAATCGTTACGTTAATTAATCATTTTTAATATGATATTTATTAAAAATAATATAAATTAATGTTTACATTTCAGAGGGTATTAAAATGAAGACGCTACTTATTATTACATCCTTGCTATTACTTTTTATAGGGATTGTGCTCGCTGCAATTGGTGAGTTTTCAGTCAAACCGAAGATGAATTTCACTTCGGCGGAAATAACCAAAAAATCGATCTCGTTCCCGGTATATATTCTTTCAATTAGACAGATCGATAGTTTATCAGCAGCGGCAAATTATTCATTTACTATACAAAATTCCCTAAAGAAAGGATAAAATTTGCAGGCTAAAAATTTTTCTTTATAATTTATTTTAACTTATTATCATTTCATTATTCCATCAATCCTATTTTAATATGCAACTGTTCATTGAGAACGTATATTTGAGCCAACAATTAAAGTGAGGTATAAGATGCAAAGTATAATGAAATTAGCTTTAGCAATTCTTACACTTTCGATATTTATTATTGATGCGGATGCTAAAAATAAAAGGCCGGTGATTAATGAATCGAATAGAGATTTAATCGTCGAGAATCTGATGTGCGGACTTTGTTCATATAATAACGGATTAAGAACGAGTTCAGCGTATTTATTAGGCGAATTTAAAGTTGCCGAAGCAACAATTCCTTTAATGCGAATTCTCAAGCAATGCGGGGATGAAAATGAAAGAATTATGGCTGCACTTTCTCTCTATAAAATTGGAACAGATCAAGCTTTATTTACAGTTAAACAAGCCGGGAGATTTGATGAAAGTGAAAGGGTGAGAAAAATTTGTAATAATCTGTATATGGAATATGTTTTGAATCCGCAGTGAACATTATTGATTTTGTATTTATTTAATTTGAACGGCTGTTTGTACACAGCCGTTTTTATTATGTATTTATCGCAATAATTAAAAATCTTCCGCTATAACCGCTATTTTATAACCGCTTACCATAATTTATATTTATATTTATATTTTTATAATGAAATCTCTAAAAATACATATCAAGGAAACTCTAAAGCTGTCGTACCCTGTTGTAATAGGGCAATTGGGTTTTATGATGATGGGAGTTGTAGACAGTTTAATGGTTGGAAGAATAGGCGCAGCACCGTTAGCAGCGGCTTCTCTTGCGAACAGCCTTGTTATTCTCCTTGCGATTATTGCTATCGGAACTTCGATGGCGGTTACACCATTAATTGCAATTTCGGTTGGCGCAAATAAAAACGAAGAGTGCGGAATTTATTTCAGGCAGTCTCTTCTTGTCAATATGGTTATGGCACTTTTTACTTTTTCAATAATCTTTTTCTGTGCTGGTTTAATAAAATATTTTGACGAACCTCCACTTGTATCGAAACTTGCGGAATCCTATGCTAAAATTTTAGGATTCTCTGCAATTCCGTGGATGTTCTTTCAAACATATAAACAGTTCATTGAAGGTTTATCGATAATGAAACCTGCGATGATAATTGCTCTGATTGCAAACATTATAAATGCTTTTTTTAACTGGATATTTATTTACGGCAAATTAGGTTTTCCAGCTATGGGTTTAGATGGAGCAGGATGGTCAACTTTCGGCTCCAGGGTTTTTATGGCTGTTGTTATGATGGGCTATGTTATGCGTAATAAGTATTACAAGAAATTCGATGTGTCGTTTCATTTCAAGAATATTAACTTTTCGGTAATAAAAAAGATTTTGCGACTGGGTATTCCAAGCGGCTTCCAGTATTTTTTTGAAATAGGCGCATTCACTTTCGCTGTTGTTATGGTTGGCTGGCTCGGCACTAAACAGCTTGCTGCTCATCAAATAGCAATAAATTTGGCTTCGATTTCTTATATGGCAGTTCTTGGTATTTCAGCAGGCGGAGCTATTAGAGTTGGAAATGCTGTTGGCAGGCAAGACATCAAAGAAATTAGAACTGCGGGATTTTCCGCAGTATTAATGGGAATAAGCGTAATGATTATCAGCGGAATAATTTTTATCGTTTTTAACAGATTTTTACCAACACTTTATATTAACGATAAAACAGTAATTAACATTGCCGCATCATTGCTTATTGTTGCTGCATTCTTCCAGGTTTTCGACGGTACACAAGCAGTAGGCTTAGGTATTCTTAGAGGATTGACAGATGTTAAGATTCCAACAATCATTACTTTTATTGCATATTGGATTTTAGGTTTGCCAATCGCATATCTTTTGGGATTCACTTTTAATTACGGTGTAGTCGGAGTTTGGATTGGTTTGTTAATCGGTTTGATGGCATCGGCAGTTATGCTAACTCTTCGATTTAATTTGAAAAGTAAACAGAGGATTGCAATTTAAACTAAAATTAATTCCAAAAATATTTTGTATGATTTTATAAATTCTTTTACTGTCATTGCGAATCCCGATTGATTTGTGTTTTGCACTCAGTATTGGGATGAAGCCCGCTTTAGCCCGTCAAAGACGAGGTCTCGCTTAAAAGCGGACGAGGTCTCGCCCTTAGGCGGACAATCTCACTTTTTTGTTTTCAATGGTTGAGATTATCGGCCTTTGGCGAGATCTCGATTTCGAATAACGAAATCGGACTTCACCCGGCTTCCAAATGTAAAACAAAGTGAAGCCGGATTCGTAATGACTGATTCTTTTATATCGTTTTCCCCAGGGGATTCCTAAAGATTGTCATTAAAGAAATCAGTTATCTTTGTATAAAGCTGAAGAACATCTATTCCGCGTAAATTATGCTCCTGCCCGGGATATGCATAGTAATCTAACGGGATGTCCAGGTCGGCTGCTTTTTTAAGAAACATAAGTGAATTTTGCCAAACTACGGTTTTATCTTCAGCCCCGTTGACTATAAGAAACTTGCCTTTTAAATTGCCAACATAATTAAGGAGATTTGATTCATCATATCCTTCAGGATTAGCCTCAGGGGTGTCCATATATCTTTCGGTGTACATTACTTCATAATACTTCCAGTTTATTACAGGCCCTCCTGCAACTCCAACTTTAAAAACGCCGGGAGTCCTTGTCATCAATGATGTAGTCATAAAGCCTCCGTAACTCCAACCATAAACCCCTAATCTCGTACTGTCGACGTAGGGGAGAGATTTTAAATAATTTACACCGGTTATTTGATCTTCAATTTCTTTTGTCCCGAGATGCCTGAAAGTTTCCTGTTCAAATTTCAATCCGCGATTTGCAGAACCCCGGTTATCTAATGTAAAAACAATATAACCTTGTTCAGCCATATATTGGAACCACGGCATCCCGCCGCCAAGCCAACTATCGGTTATCAATTGAACGCCAGGACCACCGTAAACATAAACCATAACAGGATATTTTTTGTTTTGATCAAAATTGGGAGGTGTAATCATCCGGCAGTATAATTTAAATCCGTCATCGCTTTTTAAGGTTAATAATTTTGTTTCTCCTATTTCATAATTCTTTAACGGATTTTCGGAAGTGAATAGTGTATCGATAATTTTACCTTCGGAATTTTCTATAAAAGATTGTCCCGGTGTTTTTAAATTGCTGTAAGTATCCAAAAAATATTTTGAATCGCTGCTTTCAGAAACCCGATGAACGCCATTTGTTGGAGTAATTCTGGTTATATCTCCATTTTCAAGTTTTACAGAATAGTAATCTCTTTCAAGCGGGCTTTCTTTCGTTGAGGTAAAATATGATGTTTCGCCTTCGCTGTCAAAACCTTCAAATTTAGTTACTTCCCATTCACCTTTAGTTAACTGCCGTATCAATTTACCATCGGTATTATAAAGATATAAATGATTCCACCCGTCTCGTCTCGATATCCATATAAATTCATCCGGATGATTTGGAACAAATTTCAAATTATTAAGCGGCTGAACATATTTATCGTTAGTTTCTTCGAATAAAGTTTTAACAAATTTACCGTTTTCGATATTATATTTATTTAACCAAAGATGATTTTGATCTCTATTTAAAATCGCTATATAAATATATTTTTCATTTGGATCCCATGTTACGCATGGTAAATAATGATCTTTCGGTTCGCCTGTCTGAATATAAGTAATTTCATTCGTCTTTAAATTGTATACACCAACTACTGACTGCTCGCTTGTCATTCCGGCCATCGGATACTTAATCGGTTTAACAGTAGCAGGATGAGTCGTTAAATCAACAATCGGGTAATCCGTAACCATTGATTGATCTATCCTGTAAAAAGCCAGGTGGTTTCCTG
>CAZKUR010000004.1:79219-87635 GCA_964556005.1 uncultured Ignavibacteriaceae bacterium
TTGTGTTTATATCGACAAGTGGTTAATCATTAAACATAGTTTGATCTTTCCGGTAAAATGCCAAATAGTTGCTCGAAGGCGACCAGAAAGTTCCTTTGTAAATTCCGAATTCATTTCTTGCAACAAGCTGCCCGTTAACTATTCCCTCGTTTGTGTCAAATGTAACCTGTCTCTGTTCATCACCCACCGATAAAAATAAATTATTTTTTATTGTGTAGGCTGCATAATCTTTGGAGGAATAATCGACATTTTCCGCTTTTTCATCAACTGTATTTAGAATCTTAACAGATTTATCTTGGAAGGAATACTGAATTAGTTTGTTCCCATCCTTAAACTTGAAATTATCTTTATCAACCCAATCTATATATGGGAATGATCTCAGTTCATCTATGCCTGCACCTTCCAAAGCAGAATTCAATTCAGTTAAAGTTAAAAGAGTTTCTTTTTTATCTGTCGATATACTACCTGAAATTAGTTTTCCTTCTGATCCGTAGTCAGTGATATAAGAATACCTATCGGTTCCTTTAATCCAATTAAGATGTATCAAAAATTGAGGTGAAATAGATCTCCTTTCGATTGTAACTTGCCGGAGTGTAAGTTCTTTTCCCTGTGCGTAGATACACGCAGTGAATAATAATATATATATCGAATAGAATGTAATTTTTTTCATTGTAATCCCTTAGATGAAATTTTTTTATGTAGTACTAATTTCTTGATCATTATGAATGAAGTTTTTAATATCAAAAGTGGATTCGGATGTGGTAAATGATTGGCTGCCGAAGTTTCCCATTTTGTAAAATAAATCTTCTTTATTTTGAAACTCTTTGAGATAAAATACCCTAACTTTATTCCGGTTTTTAATTAACCAGTTAAGTGTAATTTTTATTTTTTCAAGATCTTCCTCATTTGGAAGAATGTTTGTTTGAATGGTCCGGGTAAAGTAATCTTCAAGTGCAATATCAAATAAATCCTTACCGTCTAAAGGATATTTTTTAATATATATTTTACCTGTCAACATTAATACATAATCTTTAGTAAAACCACCGTCAATCTCAAATAAAGCATTTGCACTGTTAACAGGTTCGGCAAGCAATGAAGTTTTGTGTGTCTGCGATAAAATAAAATCTATTAACTCTTTTACTTCAGCTGCTTTTTCATACTTCTCTTTTTCTGAATATTTTTTCATTTTGTTAAGCAGCCTGTTAAGAGCATTTTGACTTTTACCGTAAAGAAATTCATAAACTTTTTCGAGTTCCGAATTGTATAATGAATTATCTTTATTAACACAAGGCGCAGTACATCGTTCAATATCTGCTAAAAAACATGTTCTGCCTTTTTTTAATTCCGTTTCAGTACATTCTCTTATAGCAAAAGTTTTGTGAATCAGTTCTTCAACTTTTAGTGCTTTCTTTTTATTTATGAATAATCCGAAGTAATCGTTTCCATCGAAATCGAAAACATTGGTTATATCTATTGACGGAAATTTTTTTGTCGTATTAATCCTTAAAAAATATTTACTTCCGTATCTTTTAAGCATGGTATTATGCTTCGGATCAATCAGCTTTATTGCCTCAGCTTCCATAAGCAGGGCAGTAAGTTCGCTGTTGGTAAGTGCAACTTTAAGCCTTGATGCCTGCTTAACAATTTTTTTTGCTTTTCTCGGAGCAGCAGGGGAAAAATATGATTTTATTCTTTTTTGAAGTGATTTCGCTTTACCTATATAAATTATATCTCCCTTAGAGTTAAGGAATGAATAAATTCCTGGAGCATCCGGCAGCAGTATAATATCTTCTTGCAGCTTCTTTTTTATTTTAACATGCCTATCAGGATTAAGCGAGGTTTTTTGAAAAGCAATTAATTGTCCAATGTTTTTAATCTCAAAATTTTCTTCGAGCTCTTTAATCATTTTAATCAGAATTTGCGCAGTTACTTTAGCATCGGAAAGAGCTCTATGTGCATCTAAATTTTTTATTTTTAAATGGTTGCAAACAGAAGATAAGGATTTGCTTCGCAGTGTCGGGAATAATCGCCGGGCAATTTTTAGTGTACATACATTTGGATTTAGGGGAGCATCATGCCCGCATACGGTAAATTCTTTTTTAAGAAATGAATAATCAAAAGGAAGATTATGCCCGCATAAAACTTTATCCGAAATAAATTCCTCAATTTCATCGATTACTTCATCAAAAAACGGAGCATCGTAAACATCTTCGTTTGTAATCCCGGTGAACTGAGTTATAAAATACGGAATATCCCTGCCGGGATTAATCAATGATTGAAATGTTTCTTTTATTTGGAAGCCGGAGACTCTAACAATTCCAACGTCAATTACATTATTATATCGCGGGTTTAGGCCTGTAGTTTCAAAATCGATAACACAAAAATCTGCTTTATCAAGAGGCAGCGAAAAAATTTCTTTATCAATCATATTTTAAAAGTAAAACATAATTTTTATACTTACAAAAAATAACATTAACCGGACGAGTCGGAGTCAAAGGCTACACTATTTGCATTGGCATAGCGAAAAGGGCATAGTGCATAGAATAGCGGTGTGCTATGCCCTATGCGCTCTGCAGAATTCTTTTCCATTTTGCTTAACATTTTTTAACCAATAGAATACAACCTAAATTTAATGAACTTAAAAATTTGACTCTCACAAATTCTTTTTTAACTCTCTTCATTTTTGAATATATTAAAACTCAAAAATTATAAAATTCTATGGCATATCTAAATATACTTTTTATCGGCGACATAATCGGAAAACCCGGCCTCGATATGGTTCAAACATGGCTTCCAAGTTTAATTCAGAAATACAGGGCGGAATTGGTGATTGTAAACGGGGAAAATATTTCGGATGGAAAAGGATGTACCAGTAAAGAAGGAGAAGCACTTTTCAATCTTGGTGTTCATGTAATTACAGGCGGCAATCATACCTGGGATAAAAGGCAATCCCAGGATTATTTAAGAGCCGAAGCCCGTTCGCTTCGTCCTTTAAATTATCCGCGCGGTACATACGGCAACGGCTATTACATTGCAGAAACTCCTAAAGGAAAAGTAGCAGTTGTTAATCTGCAGGGACGAACATTCATGGCTACAATTGACTGTCCCTTTAGAAGTGCCGAGTGGGTAGTTGCAAAATTAAAAGAAGAAGCAAAAATAATTTTTATAGACTTTCATGCCGAGGCAACTGCCGAGAAGATGGCAATGGCAAATTTTCTTGACGGTAAAGTTACTGCGGTAGTTGGAACACATACTCATATCCAAACTTCCGATGAAAGAATTTTGATGGGAGGCACAGGTTATATTACCGAAGTCGGGATGACAGGCCCGTATGAATCGGTTATCGGAATGAAAACACAGGCAGCGCTTAACAGGTTTTTATATCAGACTCCGCAGAAGTATGAAACAGCAAAAGACGATGTACATGTCTGCGGTGCATTCTTTAAAGTTGATCCCGAATCGGGTCTTACATTGGAGATAGAAAGAATCTTTTTCCCTGAATTCACAACCAAAGCTCAGAGAGATGGTTAATTTTCCTTTACCACGGCTTGACAGCGACAGCAAGCTTAAAGAATTGCTTCTTCCTTACTGCAGATTTAAACCCGGTTATATATGGATTGATGAAAAGAAAAGACATAAAATTGCATGCATCGATGCTGCTGATGAAAATCAAATAAAAAATTTAATGGGAGATAAAAAAAGTATTCTTGCCGTTCATGACCCGCCGTATAATTTTGTTGCTTTTGAAGAAAAACAGGTGAAAGATTTTATTGAGTGGAGCAAGAACTGGATTGAAAACACTTATAATTCTCTTGATGAAAACTCTGCACTTTATATTTGGTTGGGAGCAGACCAAAATAATCATTTTCAACCTCTCCCGGATTTTATGCTGATGATGCAAAATTCAAAATTTGATTCACGCAGTTTTATAACAATGAGAAATCAACGGGGGTATGGTACGCAAAAAAATTGGATGTCAATAAGGCAAGAATTATTGTATTACATTAAAGGTAAGCCGAAATTTAATATTGATGCTGAATACACGGAGATTCCTAAAATACTAAAGGGATATTATAAAGTTATTAACGGTAAAGAAACAGAGAATATGGAGCGGAGCAAGTCTAATAATATTAGAGCTGGAAATGTTTGGGTAGATATTCAACAAGTATTTTATAGAATGGAAGAGAATATAAACGGCTGTTACGCTCAGAAGCCGATGAAATCAATCGAACGAATTATAAATGCCGGAAGTGATAATAATGATATAGTTTTGGACTTTTTTTCACACTCAGGTACAACACTTTTAGCTTGCGAAAAGAATAATAGAATATGTTATACTTCAGATTTAGATCCAATCTTCTGCGAGATTACTTTAAGACGATTGGAAAACTATAGGAATACGGGAAAAGTAGGTTTTCAAAATTCAAATCCATTTCTATATGATATACTTGAGAATAAAACCATAACTAATTATTTATCAAAGAATTATGGGTATAACTTCGAGAACATTGATGAAGATTTATTCGGAAATAAAACAGTAGAAAAAAGTAAGAGAAATTAATGGAAATAATAGACGGTAAAAAAATAGCTAAACAGATAAAAGAAGAATTAACTGAAAAAGTTGAGAAATTAAAAGAAGCCGGGAATAATGTACCCGGTTTAGTAACAATATTAGTCGGTGATGATCCTTCTTCCGAAATTTATGTGCGGAGCAAGGGAAAAGCTTGCCAGGAAATCGGATTTAGGTCGAAATCATTAAAGTTAAATTCGGATACAACTGAAAAAGAACTTTTAGATATTGTACAGTCATTTAATAACGATAATGATTATCATGGAATATTAGTTCAATTACCTCTTCCGAAGCATATAAATTCAGATAAAATAATTGAAGCGATTCTTCCGGAAAAAGATGTCGATGGATTTCATCCTGTAAGTATTGGAAGACTTGTTGCGGGAAACGATACATTACTTCCATGCACACCTGCTGGTATTCAAGAACTGCTGGTAAGATATAAAATTGAAACAAAAGGGAAGCACCTTGTTGTGCTGGGAAGAAGCAACATTGTCGGGAAACCGATTGCCAATATTATGCTTCAAAAAAAGGAACATGCAAACAGCATTGTTACAATATGTCATTCTGCTGCACAAGATATAACATATTTTACGAAGCAGGCAGATATTTTAATTGCTGCTATCGGCAGTCCTTTCTTTGTTAAAGAAGACATGGTAAAAACGGGAGTAGTTATTATCGATGTTGGAATAAATCGAATTGAAGATAAAACCAAACCTAAAGGATACAGAGTTGTCGGCGATGTTGATTTTGATAATGTTGCTCCGAAAGCTTCATTTATAACCCCGGTTCCAGGCGGAGTTGGCGTGATGACGATTGCAATGCTAATGCAAAATACTTATAAGGCGTTTTTGAAAATAAATGGTATTAAATAGGAGTTATTATTTTGTTAGATTACTAAAGTAATTCATTGTTTGTGATTTTAAATCTCGGTAAATTTATTGTACAATTGTACATAATTTATGAGGTTATTTTATGAGTTTGGTAGTTGATACTTCAGTTATTATTTCTGTTATAATTAATGAAAAGAGTAAATCTAAACTCATAAAAATAACAGAAGGTGAAAATTTAATTGCTCCATCTTCACTTCATTGGGAAATTGGAAATGCTTTCTCTGCAATGTTTAAAAGAAAAAAGATCGAAATAGATTCGGCAAAAAAAGCTATAGAATATTATAAAATGATTCCATTAAGATTGGTAGATGTAGATATTTATAAATCAATAGAATTATCACATAAATATAACATTTATGCATATGATGCATATTTCCTTGAATGTGCAATCAGTTATAATTCACCTATGTTGACCATAGATAATAGATTATTAGAATTAGCCAAACAAATGAATATTAATGTAATAGAGGTATGAAATGAATACGTATACATATAGTGAAGCGAGACAGAAATTAGCTTCACTTTTGGACAAAGCAAAAAAAGAAGGGAAAGTAATAATAAAAAGAAAAGATGGAGCGTTATTTGAATTAAAATCGATAACAGATAAAAAATCTCCACTTGATGTTAAAGGAGTAAACACAAAGTTAAAAAGAGAGGAAATCATCGACATACTTCGAGAAGTTCGAGAAAGATAAATAATCCGAAAAAGTGTCGGCCTAAAGCACACCTATACCTACTCAGTTTTTTAAGAATAAAATCAAGCCCAAAGGATGCAGAACTGTCTGCGATGTTGATTTTGATAATGTTGCTCTGGAAGCTTCATTTATAACCCCGGTTCCGGGTGGAGTTGGAATGATAACAATCGCTATGCTTAAGCAGAATACTTATAAGGCGTTTTTAAGGATAAACGGAAAAGCATAAGATTTTTTTTTCTGTTTTAAAGCTCGATAAAATATCTTGCATTATTATTTCGCAAAACTAAATTTGGACTAAAAATGGATTAACAATGAAACTAATTGAGTTTATAAAATCTATTAGTTATTTAAAAGCGCATGCCGCAAATTTAATAGAGGATAGCAGCAAGCATCAAAAAACATTTGTAATTACACAAAATGGTGAAGCAAAAGCTGTGGTACAGGATATTAAGACGTATGAAAAAATGCAGGGGACCATGGCAATGTTAAAATTGCTTGCGATGACGAATGAAAAGGATAAATCTGCAAAAGATATTAAAAGCACTTTTAATTCTTTGAGGGAAGAATTAAAGTCTTTTCAACAGGTATAAATTTGAAAGAAATCATATATATGTTCATTCAGGTTTGGAAGAAAGAAGAAACATTAAGTGAAAGATTATTAAATTAGAAGTCAATAAAACATTATAAGGGATTCTCCATGTATGATAATTATATACCTGATACAAATGAAATTTGGAAAATTTTATTGAGTCTAAAAAAATAAATTTAAAATTTACAAACCGGGTATGTAATAATAGTTACAAACTAACTAAATTATATTGCAAAAAATTAATTGTATAACATTATGAGTAAAAAAATAAATGAAGTATTTCAATTCAAAATTACGTTAACAAGTTCCGACCCATCAATTTGGAGAAGGATATTAGTCCCTTCTAATTATTCATTTTGGGATTTACATGTCGCTATTCAAGATTCTATGGGTTGGCTTGATTACCATCTTCATTCATTTTCAATAATAGACCCAATAACAAATGGTAAAGTCGAAATTGGAATTCCTGATAAAGAGTATGATGCATTTGATAGAAAAGTTTTGGCAGACCATAAAGTAAAAATATCGAAATATTTTAATGAGAATAATCGCAATGCCAGATATGAGTATGATTTTGGAGATTCTTGGGTACACACAATCAAGTTTGAGAAAATCGTACAAGCGGCAGATGGTGAGAAATATCCAAAATGTATAGATGGTCAAATGGCTTGTCCACCGGAAGATTGTGGCGGAATAGGTGGTTACTATGATTTATTATCTGTCCTAAGTAATCCTAAAAATGAAGAATACAATGAAATGATTGAATGGTTAGGTGGAGAGTATGATCCGGAAAAATTTGATCCAAAAGATATATCGTTTGATGATCCGAAAGAAAGATTTAAACAAATGAATGAAGATTAAGTGTTACGAAAAGTTTGTATAACATTATTAGGGATTCATGCTAAGCCAAACCAAGGCATAATCATATATCTGAAACAAATGAAATTTTAATAATATTATTGAGTCTAAAAAAATAAATTCATAATTTACAAACCGGGTATGTAATTACACTTGGAAATTACTGTTAATGGGAAATGATAGGGTGGATAGAAGTTGCCGGGATTACTTCACAAATTCATAAGAATTAAAAGTTAAATTTGTAAGTTTTTTAGTAGAAATAATTTCTTGCTAACAAACCAAAAGGCAAATGGTCTTGGTCGGCTCAATCAGTTAGGCTCTATCAAAAATATGGTTCATATATTTGATGTAAAAACTTGATTTCTTGTATCACAATGTGATATATTTATATATGCTTAAACTAAAAACTAAATGGTTCAATAAATGGGCTAAAAAGAATCATATCACTGATGAAAAACTCTTGGATACTTTAAAAAATATTTCAAAAAATCTTGGAGTAGTTGATTTAGGAAGGGGCTTATACAAAGTCCGTACTCCTAAATTTGGTCGAGGCAAAAGTGGTGGATTTAGAATAATTTTAGTTTTTAGAGAAGCTGGTATTGCAATTTTTGTTTATGGATTTTCTAAAAATGAAAAGGGTAATTTAGATAATGCAGAATTACTATATTTTAAGAAATTAGCAAAAGATTTATTATCGATAAATAGAGAAGAATATAAAGAACTGGAAAAATCTGGTGATTTTATTAGCATAAAGGAATGATTATGAGAGATTCAGTAAAAAAGGCAGTTGGAAATACTGTACAAGATTTGC
>CAZKUR010000005.1:0-54209 GCA_964556005.1 uncultured Ignavibacteriaceae bacterium
AATTAAAATTATCAAAATTGTTCGGTATAGATTTAATATATTATGTGCCGGTTGGGGAAAAAGAATTGGAATATTTTGCTTCTTATAGTGATAAATTTATGACAACATCTCAAATTGGTCCGCTAATTAAGCTGGGATTTATTTTTAATATCATTAACCTTTAAATTATAGGAATTTCAATACCCGTATTAATTATTTCTTCTGCTAGAATGCTCTCGGAATTAAAATCTTCAGGTCTGAATCCGAGAGGTTCGATTCGTGTATCAATTTTCCAAGATAGCTTTCCAAGGTTTACGTTATCGATGAATCTGTTGCCAGTGAAAGAAGAGAATATTAAAGCTAAGTCGATATCACTTTCGTCACTGGCTTTACCACTAGCGTATGAACCGAAAAGAAATACTTTTTCAATATCATATTTCTCTTTCGCAGCTCTAATATATTTTTTAATAGAATCTGATATTTTTAAATTTTCGAAGTCAACCATTTATTAATTTTTTCCGTTTTATTAAATCTTTCTAATGTGAATTCTTTATTTGCAATTTTATAAAGTGCAAACTTCTAATCGGGATAACGCGTATCAAGCTGGAATTGATTTAATTTCTGCAGTAGTTGAGTATCTTCATCTTTCAGTTCCAATTTAGCAATCTCTGCTAATCTTAAAAGATTATGTGTTTTAGGCGGATAATAGTTTGTTACTTTTACTACTAATGCTTTAAGTAATTTTTCAACAGAAAGATGACATATCAATAAACATAAATGAAAATTTTTGCCTTATTCAAATATATCTGCTGCTGTTTTCCAATCCAACTCAGATGCAGTTATCCAATATTTAATTTGTTTTTCTTTATCCAAAATAAGATTTTCAGATTAATTTTACATTAAATTAAATAAACTTTATAGGAGTATCAAGAAAGTTTTTTAAGATAAAGCATTTAAAAATTTACAATTCTATAATTATATTAATTTGAATTTGGTTCTCCAGATTTTAAATTAAGATTCTTATTACAAACTTACAACCATTCAGCCAACCTATAAGCAATTTATCATAAATAAAATACGTTCAAATAAAATATCGATCAAGCATCTCCAATTGCTTATATAATTAGTAACAAAATATTAAATATTTAAGTCTAATTGTTCAACAAATAAACAATTTATGATTTATGAAAAAATATTTTTTACTATTATTATTTCCCGCTTTTTGTTACGCTACCTCTCCTAATGTTGATAAAGTTATAGTTTTGAAAAAAATCTCTGCAGCGATCAATTTAGACGGATTTATTGATCCCATCTGGAATTCTGCAGATTCGGCATCTAACTTCTTTCAACTACAGCCTTACTTTAATCAAAAACCAACTTATAAAACAATTGCAAAAGTGTTGACAAGCAGTGATGCTTTATACTGTTTGATTGTTTGCTATGCTGACAAAAATAATGTGCAGAAAGTTACCGGGATGCTGGATAATTCCAACGGAGATATTGTTTCGATTATGCTTGATACTTTCGACGATAAAAAAACTGCATACAAATTTGCCGTTACCGCATCGAATGTTAGAAATGACTGTCGTCTGCTTGATGATGCAAGAAATAGGGATTATTCGTGGGACGGAGTTTGGTTTTCCGCTTCAAAAATTTACGATTGGGGATTTGTAGTTGAAATGAAAATCCCTTATAAATCGATCCAGTTTAACAGTAAATTAAACGAATGGGGCCTTGATTTCGATAGATGGATTCCTTCAAAAACGGAAGATTTATACTGGTGCACTTATGATCAAACGGAAGGGCAGCGAATATCCAAATTCGGGAAACTTATGCTTAACGGATTTAAGCCTCCTGAAGGCGGCGTAAATTTGGAAGTCTATCCCGTTGGAATTTCAAAAGCCACTTATTTAAATGATGGAAAATATAATGTCGATCCGAGTGCGGGACTTGATATGCTTTATAATCCTTCGGCTAAATTAAAATTTCAGTTTACGGCAAACCCGGATTTTGCACAGATAGAAGCTGATCCTTTTGAATTTAATATTTCACGTTACGAAGTTTATTATGATGAGAAAAGGCCTTTCTTCACAGAAGGAAATGAAATTTTTATGGCATCGGGTAAAGATCAAAATACCGGGTTCTACGGTCCGTTGAATTTATTTTATTCTCGTAGAATAGGAAAAAAACTTCCCGGCGGAAACGAAGTACCTTTATTATTCGGGACAAAAGCTTTCGGCAGATTAAGCGATTGGGAATACGGCGGATTTTTAGCAATGACCGGCGAAGAAAATTATATGCTTGATGATACTATGAGAACCGAACCGAAAGCATATTTCGGTTCGGCAAGGCTGAAGAAAAGTTTCTGGGAGAATTCTCAAGTCGGGGTTTTGTTTGTCGGGAAGCAGACTGCATTTAATACTTACGGTGTGCTTGATATTGACGGTGCATTCCGCGAATCCGATTGGCAGTTAAGTTATCAGCTTGCAAGATCGATTGAAAATTCGAAAGGGGATTATGCTGCTTCTGCCGGGTTTATTCATTTCGGGAAAAAGTGGTTAAATTTTGCAAGGACTAAGTTGATTGGAAATAATTTCGATATCAGCCAGGTGGGTTATGTTCCCTGGAAAGGTACGGGAGAGTTTTCTTTTTTAACTGGACCTATCTGGTTAATGGATGAAGGATATATTAGGCAAATATTAGTTTACGGCGGAATGAACTTATATTATGAAGATTCCGATCTTTATACCGACAGAGGCGGATTTCTCGGATTCAATATGCAGTTAAGAGATAATTGGGGATACGAGATAAACTTCAATCTTGGAAAATCGAAAGATTCGGATGTTATGTACACGAGTTACTCGGTAAGCTTAAGTTCATGGTTCAATACCAATCCGAACTGGAGCGGAAATTTGTGGGGAGGTTATGAAAAAACTTATAACTTTAACAGAAAATACCTTGCATACTATACTTATCTTGGCGCTTCAATTAATTGGGTCGCAGCCGATGTAATTTCTTTAGGCACGTCATACAATATGTATGTTGAGGGAAATCCGCAGGGAAATGTTGAAGATATAACTTATAATGCCCGTCCTTATTTTTCTTTAACGCCTATTAATAATTTAAATATCCGTGTGTATGTTGATAATCTTTTTACAAAATCGTCGGATAAAATGGATCAGATAATCGGCGGTTTATTATTCTCATGGAATTTCCTTCCCAAAAGCTGGGTATATTTTGCTTTGAATGATGTTCGCGATAGGAGCGATCAATTTGATCCAATGGGAAATTTATTGCCGAATAGACTGCATGTTGTTAATAGGGCAGCAGTAATGAAAATAAAGTATTTATATTATTTCTGATAAGGTTAGACTTACTTTTTATTTTTCCAGTAAAAATAGATAGGAACTCCAAGCCCAAGCATAATTATTCCTGCTATTGCCTGCTCCGGTTTTTCAATTAAAGTGTTTATTACAAACCATGTTGATACCGCGATAAAAAACAGAGGAGTTAAAGGATACAACGGTGTTTTATAACCTGTATCGGAACTTAGTTTTCTTTTCCTAAAAATGAAAATTGTAGCCGCAGTTAATCCGAAGAAAATCCAATCCGTAAAGACTACGTAGGAAATTAAATTTTCAAAAGTTCCCCAGAACAAAATTAAAATAATCGCCCAGGAACTCTGAATTAAAATTGCGTTATAAGGTGTATTGTATTTAGGATGAATTTTCGATACACTTTTGAAAAATATTCCGTCGCTTGCCATCGCATAATAAATTCTCGGGGCGGTTAATGTATAAATTCCTGCTGTGCCGAACGTCGATATAAAAATTGCTACCGCTATCAGACTTCCACCTATTACTCCAACTACAGTTTGAACAGCGTCTGCTGCCAAACTATGCGAAGCTCCAATTGTGTTTATCGGAAGCAGGTACATGTAAGCCAAATTTGAAAGAAGATAAATTAGAGTAACCGATGCCGCGGCAATTATCATTGCTATTGGAACATCTATTCGCGGCCTCTTTGCCTCGCCTGCTGTAAAAGTTGCATGCTGCCATCCGCCGTATGACCAGAGCACCCCTACCATAGCTATGCCTATCCCTTGAAGGTGTAAACCGTTATTAAAAAAATTGGAAACGGAAAAATTGTTATGAGAGGATGAGCCCAAAACAATTCCGATAAAAATTAATCCTGCAATGCCGACTAATTTAAGAATAGTAAAAATATCGCTGAAAATTCCTCCTGATTTTACCCCGGTAATATTTATATAAGTTAGAATAATTATTCCTGAAACTGCAACAATCTTAATCCCAGATGAATTAAGAGGAATGAAATAACCGAGATAAGTAGCAAAGGCTACACTTAGAGCTGCTATTCCTCCGGTATTAACGACTAAATAGTAAGCCCAACCATAGAGAAAACCAAAAATATTACCATAACCTTTGGAAAGAAAAACATAAACTCCTCCGGCTTGTGGAAAAAGAGAACCTAACTCGGCGAAAGTTAATGCCCCGCATAGCGTTACGGCTCCACCTATTAGCCAAACTAAGAAAATCAGGTATGTCGAAGGAAGCGCTTTTGCAATAATCGAAGGCGTTAAAAATATTCCTGATCCGATCATCGAGCCGATTGCAATCATTGTTAGATCGAAGCGTGTAAGTTCTTTTTTAAGTTGAGGCATAATGTTAATATATAATATTTAGGTGGAAATTAGAAGATGCCGGGGGGTAATGAAAAGTTAATTTAAGAAATTATAATATTATAAAAGCTTTAAAATCAAATTTGAAAATCTATTATGTAATAGAAATCTGTGGAGATATTATTATTTGTGCTGCCCTGATCTCTATCTTCCCCACTGATATAATCCAGGCAGCACAACAAAGGTAATATGAGGTAATGGCACACTATTTATTATATTCATCAATTGCCATATTCTGCAGCTTATCTCTCATCTCTTTAGGCAGGATAACATTATCATAATAATTTCCGTCCTTGCCTTTGTCATTTGGAGAAGAAATAAATAAGCCATTTGCACCGTTTATCAGACGAAACCCTTTGATTACAATTCCGTCATCTGTCTGAATATCAAAAAATGCTGCGGTTTTTCCGCCCGTACCATTTTGCAATGGATTGATCCTCACGATTTTCATTTTATTCTCCCTTTATAATTATGAATTAAATTAGTTGATGTTTTGAAATTCGTAATAATTTATTTTTTATGGGTATCATTTAAAGATACTTATTCAGAGGTAGTTTTTTAGAGTGCCTTGTGCCGTTTTGATTACAATTTGTCTAAGTTCATCCGGTTCAAGAACTACAACTCCTTCGCCGCGGCTTACAATCCACCCCGAAATTTCTTTCAATGAATTTACTACGGTTTCATAAATGATTGATCCATCGCTGTTTTCGGTTATTTTTTGAAATTCCATCAATTGCCTTGGTTTAATACGGTATGACCAGGGAGAAAGTAATTTGAGCCTAACTTTATAACGCTCTTTTCCAAGCCAGCTTTTAAAAGATGTAGAAAATATTTCATCTATTTGTTTTTGAGATACCGGTTTGAATTTTTTATTAAGTGGTTCAATATATTTGATGTTATTAATGAGAAATTGTTTTATTGTCCCTTCGTGTTTTGCAAGCAGCCTCCAGTTTTTATCACTTTGAAAAATACGATACGGTTCAACTATTCGTTCATTACATAATTCTTCTCCACGTTTTTCATATTTGATTTTTACTTTATAATGATCTTCAATGCACCGTTGAAAAAGAGTAATGAATGAAATTGATTTATTATTCAGCTTTTGAACAAGAAGGCCGGAAGCCTGATCGTATGAACTTTGATTTGCTGTAAGGCCAATATATTGTGTTATAATATTTTTAATGATTTCATCGGGTATTTTTGAATAAACCCCAATTCCGTTTCCTTTTTTGGAATGAATATCAATCCCCAAACTTCGTAATTCCCGCAAGTCTCTTTTAATTGTTAATTCGTTTACTTTGAATAGTACTTCAAAATCGACAACTTTAAATTTATCCGGATAGTTTAAAACTGTTCCTAATATTTCGATTTGACGTTTGGTTTTTAGCCTATAATCTTTCACCCTATATTATCTCCCCTGAATTATGGCAGATTATAAAAAAATTAAAATTTCATCGATAAAAAATAAAAAGCCTGACGCTGGGGGAACGCCAGGCTTGGTCTCTTTAACCATCAAAAGAAATGGGGGGATTCTCTTGAACGAGCCGCTTAAATATCACAAAAAATAAAATTAATATCAAGTATTTTTTCTACTTTTTAACTTTCTGCATTCATTTTCTTTAAATCAAATTCTACAAAGAAGATTCAAATAAAACACAAAATTTAAAAAGCCAAAATGAATTTCTAATTCTTTAATGTTGTGACAATATTTTTATAGACGCAACTGTTTAGTTAACAATAAGTTACGATATTTATTTCAAGTTTGGGAAGAAGTACTTTTCTTTTCTCATGGCCAATAACAAGGAAATATATTCCTCTCGAAATTTGTTGAAAACTTAATATTAAAAATTGGCAATTTATTTGATACTCATAAATATCAAATATTTAATTCAATTATCGTATCTGATAAGATACTTACTAAAACATTTATGGAAACTTTTATGAAAAAAAATATTTTAATTTTATCTACATTCATTTTTTCCCTGCTAATTTTTAATTCACAAATTATGGCTACAAACGGATATTTCCGTCATGGTTATGGAATTAAATATTCTGCACTGGCAGGCGCAGGTGTTGCAGTAAACTTAAGTTCACTCGGGGCTATAACTAATCCGGCTGGATTAGTTTACATGGATAATAGTTATGATATTAATATCGCCCTTTTTAGCCCTAACCGGTCATACGATGTAATCGGTAATCCTTCGGGCTATCCCGGAACATTTGGATTAGCCTCCGGAAAAATTGAGAGTAATTCCAAATATTTTCCAATGCCCACCCTTGGTGCGAATTGGAAATTGAATCCTACAATGGCTTTTGGAATTGTTATTTATGGAAACGGCGGTATGAATTCTAATTATCCAACCAAAACTTTTTACGATCCAAATTCTCCGGGAACCGGCGTCAATATAATGCAATTATTTGTCGGAGCTACATATTCGATTGAAGTTGCTCAAGGTCATGCATTTGGAATTACCGCAATATTTGGTTATCAGACATTTGCCGCTAAAGGACTTCTCAGCTTTGCAAATTTCTCCAGTGATCCAAACGCTCTTACCGGGAATAAAGTTAGTACATCAACCGGTTTCGGCGCAAAAATAGGTTATCAGGGAAAGTTAACCTCATTCTTAACCTTTGGGGCTGCATTCCAAACAAAAATGTATATGAGCAAATTCAAAGATTATGCAGGCCTTTTTGCAGAACAAGGTGGTTTTGATGTTCCTGCAAACTGGACAGCGGGTTTTGCAGTAAAAGCAAATTCCGATTTAACATTTTTATTAGATGTTCAAGAAATTCTTTACAGTGGTGTCAATTCTGTCGGTAATCCATTAGTAGTAAGTGAACTTTCGCCCGTATTGCCTGACGGCAGTGCAAATCCAAATTTCAAAGCGCTTGGAACCGATGAAGGTGCAGGTTTCGGATGGAAGGATATGTGGGTTATAAAATTCGGGACGATGTGGCAAAGCAGTCCTGATTGGACTTGGATGGTCGGCTATTCGTATGGAACACAGCCGATACCAAACACTGAAGTATTATTTAACATTTTAGCTCCTGCTGTTGTACAACATCATATAACCGCAGGTGTGACAAGAAAGATTAATCAAAATAATGAAATATCGCTTGCATTTATGTATGCACCCGCTTCAAGTGTTACAGGGGCAAATCCTCTTGAAGCCCCGAATCAACAGCAAATAAAACTTGAAATGAGCCAATGGCAAATTGAAGTTGGCTATGCTTTTCATTAATTAAAATTATCTTAAAAGCACCTGATTAACAGGTGCTTTTTTAATAATTCAATAAGACACTGCTACTTTTGCAAGAATTATTTGTTGCACTTCTTATATCCCAAATCTTATAACTTGTATTTATTCAGCGGTTTAAAAGTTCGATAACCTTTATCAATCCTTTTGATTTTGCTAATGATTTTAACGGAGGAACGTTGAGAAATGTTTTTCTAAGATTATTGATTAATTCTTGATCATCGGATTCACTAACATGAGTTTGTTTAAAAAATGAAAAGAAAATCGCAGTCTTTAAAGTCAGCGCTCTTATCCTAATTGAATTTATAACATGCCTGCCGGGATGAATATGTACATATCTAATTTCATCATTGCCTAATCTTAAAGTCCATTTAGATTTATCAGGAAGAGAAATCATTCTGTATAATTTTGTGGAAGACGAAATCCAGTTTTTATAAACTTCTTTCTCTATAAGATACTTATTTTCCAATTTATTTTTTGTGAAGTTTGAAATCTCTTCGGGCGTGAGATTGCCAAGATACAAATCAAGCTGGGATTTTCCGATTTGCAGAATGTCTTCTTTTAATTTATCGAGGCTTTCTTCACCGATTTTGGCGTATTCGGAAATTTTACCTCGTATAAAATTTTTATGATGCTTCCAGCAGTTAAAAAGAATTGGAACCGGAATATTTAATTCCTTTGATGACTTATTATTTGTAAAATTGTACATATTAACATATTACAAGTTTAATCTGAAATATAAAGCAAAGCTAAAGAACCTTGGTAAAGAAATTCATTTAAATGAGTTTTATAAGCTTAGTAAGATAAGATTAAAAAATATTCATTTCTGTCAACGTTCAATAAAACCGGTTTGTTTTAAGCAATATTTTTACACGATAAATTCCACCTAAAAATGGTATTGAGTATTTTTTCGTTTGTTAATTTTTAATATGGTTTATAATTAGAATAAGTTAATTAATTATATTGTTTTAATTATATTAGAATATGTTTTAGAATAAAATGATAAATAAGTGACTAAAAAAGTATCAATTACATTAGACGATATTGCAAAAATACTTAATGTTTCCAAAGTAACGGTATCGAAAGCTTTAAGAGGGCATTCCGATATTTCAAAGGAAACGGCTGATAAAGTAAAAGAGGTCGCTACCGAATTGGGATACACTCCTAATCTTATGGCAAGGAATTTTTCTTCAAACAAATCCAGCACCATAGGCGTTGTCGTTCCCAAAATTGTCCATTATTTCTTCAGTTCGGTAATCGAAGCGATTTTTGATACCGCATTTAAAAATAATTATGAAATTATTCTAAATGTATCGCAGGAGAATTCCGAAAAGGAAAAAAAACATATTGAATCGCTTCTTAAAATGCGTGTCGACGGATTGATAGTATCAGTTACGCAGGAAACACAGGATATTGAAATTTTTGAGAAAGTAATTAAACTCGGCATCCCGCTTGTGTTTATAGATAGAATTTTAGATGTGAAGGAGGCCAGTAAAATTACAGTCGATGATAAAGGCGGAGCCTACAGGGCAGTTGAGCTGGCGGTAAAAAGCGGTTATACAAAAATAGGGCATATTGCTGGTTACCAGAATATTTATATCGGGAAAAATAGATATGAGGGATTTTGGCAGGCAGTGAAAGATTATGGAATTGAGATAAATAATGATTGGATTGTTTACGGTGGATTCGAAGAAAAGGACGGTTACAGGGGATTTATGAAAATGTATAAATCCGGTAAATTACCAGAGTTTATATTTGCAGTGACTTACCCCGTAGCTTTAGGTATGTATAGGGCTATACAAGAAGTCGGATTAAAAATTCCAGATGATATAGATGTTATTTGCTTTGGCGATAGCGATGTCAACAGGTTCATAAAGCCTGAGTTAAGCTGCGTGGATCAACCAACCGAAAGCTTAGGCAGGACAGCAGTAGAATTAATTATTAATCATATCAACAATATTGATGAGTTCCAACCTGTCAGCATTGAATTACCGACAAAAATAATTTTGCGGGAAACTTGTCTACCCAAAAGAGTAATTTAATCGCATAAGAACATAATAATTTATTAAAACTCGGATTCGCCAATCTTCTCTTTTTAAAAATATTCAAATTGATTTTTTTTGTCGGATAATCTATTTTCACATAATGTTTTTAATCACAGGTATGTTACCATAAAAATATAATTAAAATTATATTGTCCCGTTAATTAATTAATTCTATACTATAAATAAGGTTTTTAATTATTTAGAATAGAGTTAATTATTTATTAAACCCTTTCTTAATTATAATCGGAGAAATTACATGAAGCAAACAATGAAATTTATTTTCAGTCTTTTCATAGTCATTATTATTTTACCTTCATATAAATATGCACAACAATTGCCCCAACCGGATCATATAATAATAGTAATTGAAGAGAATCACGGCTTCAATCAAATAATCGGAAGCAGTAATGCACCGTACATTAATAGTTTAGCTAATGATACCTTGGGGGCTTTATTTACAAATTTCCGTGCTGAAACACACCCTAGTCAGCCAAATTATTTATGGCTTTTTTCCGGTGATAACCAGGGAGTTACAAATGATAACACACCCACAGATACGCCTTTTACTACGGCGAATCTTGGTGCTGAATTACTGCAAATGAGTCAGACTTTTGGCGGCTACTCGGAAGATCTGCCGTACACTGGTTACCAGGGAACATCATCTGGAGCTTATAAAAGGAAGCATAATCCCTGGGTTAACTGGCAGGGAGACAGCACGAATGGAATTCCTGCAAGTTTAAATATGCCGTTTACTGATTTCCCAGCAAACTACAGTACACTTCCAAGGATTAGTTTCGTTATTCCAAACCAAAATAATGATATGCATGACGGAACAGTAGCAGAAGGTGATACATGGCTGCAAGATAATCTTGATGGTTATATTCAATGGGCAAAGACGCATAATAGTCTGTTTATTTTTACATTTGATGAAGATGAAGGAAGTGAAAACCAAAGGATTCCTACAATTTTCGTTGGTCAAATGGTAAAAGCCGGTCAATACGATGAGCATATAAATCATGTAAACTTATTAAGGACACTTGAAGACATGTACGGATTGAATCATGCTGGAAGTGCTGCCGATTCTACAAGCATTACTGATTGCTGGACAAATAGTGTTAATGCCGTTGGAGAGGCACGCAACACCGTAAACCAATTTAGATTGGAGCAAAACTATCCTAATCCTTTTAATCCGTCGACAAAAATAAAATATTCAATTCCATCGGTAAGTGGTGCATTGGCAGCAAACCAGCATGTAACTTTAAAAGTTTATGATGTTTTAGGTAGAATTGTTGCCACATTAGTGAATGAGAATAAACCTGCCGGAAATTATGAAGTTACTTTTAATTCGCAAAATCTCCCGAGCGGAATATATTTTTACCGGCTTAGAATAAACGATAATATACAAACACGTAAGATGGTGCTTTTGAAATAGTTTCGGAAAATTTATTAACTTCGAGGTCTGTCCGCCTTTAGCCAGGCTCTTGCTGAGCGGACAAACCTCAAGGTTACTGAATCTATTTCACCAAAATCATTTTCTTAACCGAGTTATATTTTCCTGCCTGTAACCGGTAGAAATAAATTCCACTTGCCAGATTGGAAGCATCGAAGCTGATCTCGTAACTTCCGGCCGGTCTGTATTCATTAACAAGTGTCTTTACTTCATTACCGAGAATGTCGTATACTTTCAGTGTTTGTATACAGCTCACCGGCGACTGCCAGCTGATCTTCGTTGTTGGGTTAAACGGGTTAGGATAATTCTGAAATAATTCACACGAATACTGGGAATTAATTTCTTCAGAGACCTTTACTGGGCTCATTTGCATTACCCAAATTGCATCATTATTTCCGAAATAATCCATATCGGCATCAGTGATATACGCTAATCCATTCTCATTATCTATTGCAACATCCCTCGGGTTTGCATACAAAGACTGAAATGGATAAGCAAATACCGTATCAAGACTTGCCGGTAAAAAAAGTACACATGAAGAACCACCACCGGCAGCGCCACCGCCGCACCAGCCGCTGGCTACATAAAAATTTCCATACTCATCAGTTGTCATACCACATGATGAAAAACTCTGGTAAGAATCAAATAAATATTCCGGCTTTTGATTTGGATCCTCGGGGTAATCAATCCCAAAATAAACTGGCTGATCACTATTTGTTACCGTTCCCGGCCAACCAAGAGTTGTCAATACAATGCCCTGGGAATTAACAGCAACTCCGTGAGGGGAGTTATCAAATGGTGAAAGTGTGGCACCGGAAGTAATAATAACTGCAGCAGATTGTACAGCCTGACTTACTAACCTGATTCTGAGTATAAAGTGCCAAGCCTGGTAAAAGCCGGCAACAAATAGATCAATCTGATTTCCACGGTAGATAAAATCGAAATCACTATAAGAGGCATTGATAGGATCCAGAGAAGAGGGGAATGGTAAGCCGGTAGATATATCATAAATCTGATCTGTATCAATACTCAGACTTGTAATGTCGAAAAAAGAGGATGAAGAAAGGTCTGCAGGATCAACAAGATAGAACTGTTTATCAATCAATATCCAGATTTTGTGCATTACATTGTCATATTTCATTCTCCCGGTTTCAGAATAAGCAGCCTGGTTGAGTATTGCTGCATTTTGTGAAAACTTTGTTAATAATTCCTGGAAAACATTATCGGAGTCTACGGAAGCTACAACTAAATTACCTGCATTAAGTGTACAAATTCCTTCAGGAATATATGAGTCGGTGAATTTTGTAAATCCTTCTGAAGGAAATCCTGTTTGAAGAAAAGTTAAGGCTGTAATAATTAAAATTAAATATTTCAATTTATTTCCCTTAAATTTTATGATTTTAATATTCTGCTGTTAAAAAGCAGATACTTTTATTGTGCCACTATTTTTAAAAAGGAATACATGCTTAAATTGAATTTTATAAGATTGGAATGGAAGACAGGTAAAAGTAATACAGATTCCTACTATAATATTTCCCGGTACAAGCATGATTCCCTAGAAATTATTAAATGATAGTTAGGAGTTATCTGAATTTTAATTATTGAATAAAAAGTATTTCGTATTAATTGTCAATACTTTAGGGAAAATTAATTAGTTATTTTAACATATTCCTTTAAAGATTTTTTGATAATGCAAGCAATATACATCTTGCGGAGAGACAGGGATTCGAACCCCGGAAGGACTTACATCCTTAACGGTTTTCAAGACCGCCGCATTCAACCACTCTGCCATCTCTCCATTTCTTTATATAATTTCCAAAATTAAGATTATAAATATATAAATACATTAACATTTGGCAAAACTAATTCTTGATTAATCCCTTATCTGCCTATATATTAAGGATTAAATCGATATGTAATTTATAATGGTATAATAAATGGACGATTTAAAAGAGTTTCTAAAATTCAGCAAATATCTTTCGGAAATAAGCGGTGAAGTCATCAAACGTTATTTTAGGAAACAGATTTCCATCGAAACTAAGGCCGACGATTCCCCTGTAACGATTGCCGATAAAAATGCAGAGGAAATTATGCGGGAAGCGATAATGAAGGAATTTCCGGGTCATGGAATTATAGGTGAGGAATTCGGAAATTTCAACGATGACGCCGAATATAAATGGATCCTGGATCCCATAGATGGGACTAAAAGTTTTATCTGCGGATCAGTTATTTTCGGTACGATGATCGCTTTGTTAAAAAATGAAAAACCTATTTTGGGAATTATTAACCAGCCGATCTTAAATGAATTTCTCGCGGGAGATAATGTAACCGCTAAGTTGAACTTGCAGCAAGTTAAAATGCGGGATTGCACCAAACTATCTGATGCTGTATTACTTACAAGTGATCATTTGAATATCGAAAAATACAGGGATGCTGAAAAATTTAATAATCTAATCCGGAAAGCAAAAATATACCGGGCATGGGGAGATTGCTACGGATATTATTTACTTGCTACCGGTTTTGCAGACATAATGATTGACCCTGTAATGTCTATATGGGATATCGCCGCTTTAATTCCAATTATCATAGGAGCCGGTGGCAAAATCACTGATTATTCGGGTAATGATCCGTTAAAAGGTAATAGTATAATTGCTGCTCATCCTGATATTCATCCGCAGATAATTGATTTTTTAAATCGAAAAATAACTAATAAGTCGGGTTTATAAATTCATTATTTTCAATAGATTTTTTTTAGTTTCTCTATCTAATAATTTCAATCTCAAATAAAATTATGCAGAATAAAAATAATTATTGTAAGGCCCGCACCGTATAATGTAATGTATTTGTTCTTTTTGATATTAAATACCAGAATCATAATTACTATCCAGAGAATAAATAAGGCTACAGGCCACCACTGGAAAATGTAGGTTATCGGCAAAATAATGGTGCCGATTTCGCCTGCTTCGTAAATTCTTTTTATCGGAGTAAAAGCAAAAGTAAAAACAAAAAAGAAAATTGCCGTAAATATTGAGTACATTTTTATCCTCGAATTTTCTTTAAACGATTCAAGCCCTGTTCTTACGGCTAATATTAACCCGCCGTATAAAGTCAGATAAAAATATACCAAAATGGAAACAGGGACATCACCTATAAACTCAAGACTTACAGGCTTTTCAGTAGGCAAATAATAAGTTTTGTTATCCGATAATAATTTAATTCTATAAAAAATCTTAACGAGAGGTTTCTGAGCTGGAATCACCGCCTTTAAAAATCCGTTTTGAGATGTCATATTTTCTTCATTCCATGAAGCATCGCTTAATTTTTTCCATTGGAGTGCAGCTTCAGGATCTTTTAGTTCGGAATGTACTATTACATCGCAACCTTTTTTGCTGCTGGAAATTTTATCAAGCGTATAACTCACTTCTTTGCCTTCAATCCCGACTGTTGCCGAAACAGGGTATTCAGCACTTGTAAGTCTCTGCAAGAACCCAATCAAAAATATTACAACAAAACTACCTGTCCAGAGTATAATAGATTGCTTCATTTATAATAAAAAAGTTTTAAATTCATTTACATAAATTTAGCGAATAAATTGTTTAAAGAATTAATCGATGGAAGTAAGAAAAGGAATATGAAAAACTTTGTGCATTCATTTTAGTGAATGCACAAAGCTTAAAAATTTAAAATGAAGTGCCTACTTTTAGCCGCATATCTAAAAAGATTCCGAGAACTCCTAATTGCCCATTTTTCATTGTCGATAAAGTAACTGCAGGGCCGATTGCAAAAGCACTGAATGCCCAATCTGCAGCAACCTTTTGTACCATAATTTCAAAAACGTATTCGGGCTGCCTAACATCGCTTTTTATAAGAGCATCGAATCTAAAATCGAAGGTACTTCCGGCTAAAGATAATTCTCTGCCGGTATAGCCAATGTGCCATTCTTTTAAATACTCGGCTACATAAAACTTACCCCGTGTCGAACCCAATAAACTAAAAGGGTATCTTAATTCCCAATTGAAATAAGAATCTTCCACTATTTTAACAGTATATCTAACTGAAGAATCAGCATTCAAAATATCATCTTGATGGTACTTCGCACGATCGGCGATACTTGGTTTTTTCATAACACCGGTATAACTTATTTCGAAGAAATTACCTAAGGGAATTATATAACTCAATTGATATGCGAATCCAAAGTACAAATTATTATAATTGTTATCTGTTCTGATTTGCGTAAGAGCGTCTACCGGCCCAATTACACCGACAGAAAATCCGAGAATATGAAAATCACCTTCTACAGCATTTGTTTCCAAAACGCCTGAATATGGAGTTCCAACTCCAAAAGATAAACCCAAATCATCTTTGAACGGAATCCCGAACCGTTCACCCCCGAAAAGCTGAAGAAACGGATTTATATATGAAAGACCGGGAGAAATTTGATATGCAGTTGGTGGCTGCACAACTTTCCCGAGCCGGATTTTACTTACCACTTTCGTATATACACTTGCCAAATTTATTGTTTCGCCTAAATTTATTTTAAAAGGATAAGTTTGAATCTTTGCTCTTGTCTCAGGTGTAAAAGCAAGGAAAGGATATAAAGTTCCTTTTATAGAAACCGTTTCATTATTAGGATCCCGTAAATCGACAATTATTTCTGCTTTAGGATCTGGTGGTTCAATAAATACTTCTTTTTGTATTTTAATAAACAAGCTGTCATCAAGGGGTTCCATTTGATAATATAGAATCTTTTGTTGTTCTTCTTGAGCAAATGTCGCATGCCAGATGGGGAAAAATAGTATACCTATGACTATGAAAAGTAGTCTGTAAGATTTCATAATTAACCGTTAAAATTTAAAGTTGTATAAAAATTACTTTGAAAAATCAGTAAAGTAGAACGAGTCCCCGACTTGGACACGAACTTTGGTTCTTTGATCCACCGCTGTAAAGAAAAAGTTAGTTTTATACCTTCCGTTCTGATCTCTCAAATTGCCATAGCGGTCGACCCAGTCGTCAAATTGAGATTGAGTTGAGGCGAGCTTTAGAGATACATTGAAGACAAGATTACCCTTTGAATCCTTATATGGCCCGGAAACAGAGATAGGCCCCGAATGAGTAATTTTAATTTGATCAGGTCTATCGTCAACAATAGTTACGGAAAAATCTGTTGTCCTTTGTAAATCTTGAACGTATATATCAGATCCGTCCATTTTTGTTGTTACCCTGTTAATTCGTATTTCGGGCGGTTTTTTAGGCAAAACCTTAATCCTTTGTTCGCCGGTTCCGAACTTTGCTATCACTTCTGTTTGATTTGTCAGATCAAATGTTTTTTCCTGGCCTGGAGGTATTGTAACTATCGGAGTACTTAAATTTTTAGGATCATAAATTGAAGTTGGAATATCGCCTGTATTTTTTGCTTTATTCCAAGTATTCTGTATGAATGTTTGTGCTAATGAAATTGGTGATTGAGGAACTGTCTGTTCCTTGGTCTCTTTAGGTTTTTCTTCTTTAGGAGTTTCTTTTACTTGCTCAACAATCTTTTGCATGGACTTGTTTAACGATGCTAACTTGTGTTTTAGCTCTTCATTTTCAACTACAACATTTGGATCGATTTGGATGTTAAATTTTAATCCCTGCGCAGTTAATGAATCTATAAGTGTGACTAAAGAATCTCTTACACTTTTACTCACAGCTTCTTTGGTACTAATTACTCTATTCAAGCTCAGGTCCGCTCCCTTTAGTGCAAGTACGGTAATAACAAAAATGTAAAGAACCTGGTAAATAACAAATTTGGCGTCTCTATTTTTATTAACCATTCCTGATCCGATTTATTTTATTTTTTAACAACTATTGATTCGAGTGATTTTAAAGCCATCACTGTTTTTTCATCACTCAATGATGTCGAAGCCTTAGTGATAGAATCTGCAAGAGATTTCATTTGTTCAATTTTCTCTGCACTGATATTTTGTGTATTATTTATTTTTTCCAAAAGATAATTTATCGAACTGAAATTTTTATATATCTGCTGGCTTAACTGGTTGGTATGGTCGAGCAGAGTTTTATAATTTTCAAGATCCTCTACTTTTATTTCGGGTACTTTACCGTTTGGAGCGCTTTGTGTTTGCCGCAAAATATTTTTGGAATTTTCCAACTGGATTCGTGAAAAATACCTGTCCTTAATATCTTTAACGTGGTTAACTATATTTTGAAATTCCACACCGAGTTGATCCAAAACAGGCTCGAATAATTTTCCAAGAGCCAGAACGATAAGAGCTTTAACCTCAAAAGGAACCGATAGACCTAAGAATACTTCTTCTCCCAGCCTGATGCTGATAAGCAGAATAGCCGCACCGATAAGAGGCAGTGCAGTTGAGAGGCTATCAATAATGCTGGTATATGAAGACATTATTCGATCGATTGTTTCCGAAACCGGTGTTCGGACTATTTCCAATTTCAAATTATTATATGCAAGGAAGGCAAGGAAAACAAACAGCGCATAAACTATTACAGGAAGCCACCAGAAACTGTAAGGAGAAATCTCACCTACAGGCTGCCATGCAGGGAACATAAATTTTGCAATATTGATTGTTACGTTTCCAAGAAACGGTACTGATGAAACATCGAGGAAATAGGAAATAATTAATGCTATGAATGAAATTATTGCAGGTTTAATTATTAATGAGAATTTAATATTTTGAACTGCTTCGCGCGAATACCTATCGAGTTCTTCTTCCAACCCATCTTTAGTATAAAGATCAGGATATTTAGTAGACTTTTCCTCAAGCCCATCTATAATGGTTTGCGTTTTTGACATCCAATTCCTCTATGTTATTATTTCTATTTTTTGATTATTTAAGAAATAAATTATAATTAAATTTGCTATTACAAAAAAGTACTAATACCAGTATCGTTTTGAAGAAACGACAATTATTATACCAAAGGCAGGATGAAATTTAATTATAATGAACTATTACAAATTTATATAAAAAAATTCAATGAGTAAATTTTTAGACGTAACTATTAATATATTTTTTTTACGGAAAATTGTAGCATACCTATAATTCTTTTTCTCTAGTCCAAAGGGTAATTTGGTTAGTTTTGCTCATTAATTGTAAATTTTACATATAATTGCTCAAACCGTAAACTAAATAATAATGATTTTTTTACGGTTTTAATAATCATCTGCATCACATTTTATTTTTTATCAGAAATTAAGTTTAACTTTGAATTGAGAAATCATTAAGAATAATTATACTATTGTTAACTTGGAAAGTTATTATGCTAAATCCGAAACTGCTGGAGATTAATACCCGTATCTGGATTAAAAAATTTGGTGAAAACAAAAAGCTTTCTGAAATTCCCGATACCTATTTTAAAGATCTTGCAGATAAGGGAATTAATATCATTTGGCTTATGGGAGTCTGGGAAGGATGTAAATCGATAATTGATAAATGCTGCTTCAGCTTAGAACTTATTTCTGCTTACAATCAAGCCCTCAATAATTGGAGCAAAGAAGATGTAATCGGTTCCCCCTTTGCAATAGATGATTATAAAATTAATCCAGCGCTTGGGGGTCTTGATGATTTATATAAATTGAAAGCCAAATTAAATTCACTTGGGATAAAATTAATATTGGATTTTATTCCTAATCATTTCAACGCAGATACAAGTCTAATTAATACCAATCCTGAAATTTTTCTGCCGGCAGATGAAGAACTTTTCAGAAGGGATTCATTTACTTTTTTTACTGCAGGAGCCGGAAAATATTTTGCTCATGGAAGAGATCCCTTGTTCCCCGCCTGGACAGACACGGTACAGATAAATTATTTTAATGAACAAGCACGTAACTTTATGATCGATAAGCTGCTCGGTCTCTCGGAAATCTGCGATGGCGTCCGATGCGATATGGCAATGCTGCAGTTAAATAATATTTTTCAAAATACATGGCTCGGGATTCTGAGTAAATTTAATTATAATAAGCCGGGAAAAGAATTTTGGGAAATGGCTATTAAAAAAATTAAGGAACATAATCCCGGTTTTATCTTTTTAGGAGAAGCGTACTGGGATCTCGAATGGAGGCTGCAGCAGCTTGGTTTCGATTTCACTTATGATAAAAGACTGTCCGACAGACTTGCGGCAAATGATATAAACGGTGTACGGGCACACTTGACTGCCGATAAAGACTATCAATTAAAATCTGCAAGATTTCTTGAAAATCACGACGAACCGCGTGCAATTTCAAAATTCGGCGAACAAAAATCTCTTGCTGCTGCTGTTGTTATTTCTACTATTCAAGGGATGAGATTTTTTTATGACGGCCAGTTTGAAGGTAAGAAAATAAAATTACCAGTGCAGCTTGGAAGGGAACCGAAAGAAAAAGTCCATAATAATGTCAAGAATTTTTATGATAAAATTTTAAAAATTACAAGCGACGATGTATTTGTTAATGGTGAATGGAATCAGCTTGTACCTTTTTCGGCAGGCAGTAATAATGAGAGCTTTAATAATTTTTTCGCATGGATGTGGGAAAGCCAAAAAAAAGCAGCAATTATTATTATAAATTATTCCGGCACTCTTTCTCAATGCAGAGTAAAATTTAACTTGGAAGCAAAAAATGATCGGGTGGTTTTGAACGATCTATTAAACGGTTTAAAATTTATCCGGTATATGAGCGAGATAAATTCCGTCGGCCTTTATATAGAACTTAAAGCCTATGCCAGTCATATCTTCTCAATTGAAAAATAAACTGCCTGAAAATTTCTGTTAGATGAAAATTGTTACAATCATACCTGCTTACAACGAAGAAAAATCGATATCGAAAGTAATTAAAGAAATTCCTGAAGATTTGGTTTCCGAAATAATTGTTGTCGATAATAATTCTACTGACAGAACATCGGAAGGTGCGGCAAATGCCGGCGCAACAGTTTTAAAAGAAAGCATTCAGGGTTACGGCGCTTCATGTTTAAATGCAATAAACTATATTAATAATTTGGAAAAGAAACCGGAAATAGTAGTTTTTATTGACGGTGATTATAGCGATTTTCCTAAAGAAATTAGCATAATAGTAGAACCTATACTGAACAATGAATTTGATTTTGTCCTTGGTTCCCGTGTACTTGGTAAACGGGAGAAAGGAGCTTTGCCTGTTCAATCGAGAATCGGCAGCATGATTGCAGGATTTTTAATAAATTTATTCTGGAATAAAAAGTACACTGATCTTGGTCCTTTAAGAGCAATAAAATTTGATAAGCTTCTTGGTTTAAATATGAATGATAAATGGTATGGCTGGACTGTCGAAATGCAAATAAAAGCTATTAAAAAAAATTTGCGAATACTGGAAATTCCCGTCAGCTACAGGAAAAGAATCGGCAAATCTAAAGTTACAGGTACTTTTAAAGGGACACTACTTGCGAGTATAATAATTTTAAAAACTATTTTTGAAGAATTATTAGTTAAAGAAAAATAATTTCTTCTGATTTGTTACAATGAAAGTAAAACCGGACAACTGTTTAATAATCTTTATTAAATACCCTGAGGAAGGAAAAGTAAAGACAAGGCTTGCGCAAACTTTAAGTAATAAATTTGCATTCGAATTTTATAAATCCTGTGCGGAATATACTTTAATCGAAGCAAGCAAATTGCTCAAAAAAAAAGTTGATATACATTTATTCTTTTTTTCTCTTAAATCGATAAGTGAAATTACAAATTGGATTGGTGGTGAATTCCAACTTCATGAGCAGCGGGGTGAAAATCTTGGAGAAAGGATGCAGCATGCATTTAAAACTATCTTCGATAAAGATTACCGAAAAGTAATTATTATTGGAACAGACTTGCCGGATATAAGTGAGAATCTTATAGCAGACTTCTTTTCACTATTGGATAAATTCGATTTAGTTATCGGGCCATCGAACGACGGCGGCTATTATTTGCTGGGGATGAAAAAATTTTATCCACAAATCTTCCGGAATATAAACTGGTCCACAAGTGAGGTTTTAAAATCTACTCTGAACATTCTACAAAAGAATGAAATAAAAACTAAAATAATCGGCGAGCTCAATGATATTGATACTGAATCTGATTTAGTAACCTGGATAAATGTAAATAAAGAAAAAAATCATCCGTTTATGAAAATATTGGAATCACGTGGATTGCTGAAGATTTTCGATGAGAGAACAACGACGTGATAGTAATCTCTTTCATTTTATTCTGGATGCTAATTGTTTTACTTTGTGAAAAATAATAAAACACGATGAAAGAAGTATCGATTAGAGGAAGAAGCACACAATCAAATCCGAAGAACCGGTTTGAAAAGCTGCATGTTGATTTTGACGACGTAAATTTTTCCAATGAAGAATTGGAATCTGAAAGAAAAATTCCCACTGAATTTTGTTCCGATGACTCTAAATCTATAATTGCAACAAACAACAGTTATGATGTTGGTTTCAATTATTCCTTCAATCCCTACCGCGGATGCGAACATGGATGCATCTATTGTTATGCCCGTCCCACACACGAATTTTTAGGTTTTTCTTCCGGGCTGGATTTTGAAACTAAAATAATGGTTAAAGAAAATGCTCCGGAATTGCTGGAAGAAACTTTTAAAAACAAAAATTATAAACCGGATTTAATAATGTTCAGCGGCAACACAGACTGCTATCAGCCAATTGAAAGAAAATTGGAATTGACAAGAAAATCATTATTTATATGCTTGAAATACAGGAACCCTGTTTCCATAATTACCAAAAATCATTTGATACAAAGAGACGTTGATGTTTTAAAGGAGCTTTCTGGTTTAAATTTGGTAACTGTAATGCTCAGTATTACTACTCTCGATAATGAACTCACCCGTAAAATGGAACCAAGAACCGCCGCACCCGAAAAGCGTATGGAAACAATACATATGCTTTCCGAAAACAACATCCCAGTGGGTGTAAACATTGCACCTGTTATCCCCGGGTTAAATGATGAAGAAATTCCTGCTATTTTAAAAGAAGCTGCTGCTAATGGTGCTTACTCTGCCGGCCATTCAATTTTACGATTACCTTATTCGGTAAAAGATTTATTTGTAGATTGGTTGAAACGTGAGTTTCCAGGAAAAGCCTCAAAGGTTATAAATCGAATAAGAGATACAAGGGGCGGGAAATTGAACGAATCTCAGCTTGGAAAGCGAATGTCAGGTGAAGGTGAATTCGCCGAAACAATTCACCGATTGTTCAATTTGAGCTGTGAAAAATATAATTTGAATAAAAAAAAGTATGATTTGCCGAACAATCTTTTTATTAGGGATTTTAAAAGCCAGATGGAATTATTTTGAGGTTTAAATTATAGTATAAAAATTATGCCGAAAAATTTATAAATTTGAAACTTATTTATCTGAAAATCATCCTATTACAACATGGCACAAAAAAAGAATATCAAAAGAGAAAGACATATAGGCAAAAATAAGCCTGAAAAAAAACCATTTATAGATCCAAAATATAAAAACACTTTTTGGACGGTAGTAATCGTTTTTATATTATTGATATTTTTCATTTTAAATAATACCAGGCCTGAGCCGGAACACGGAGAATATCCTCCAAATTATAATTCGAATCAAGTACACAAGGAATTAGATTCAACAGTTACGCCTGTTCCGGATATAATTCATAAATAGAAAAGGTAAAATATGATTAAAAGAATTTTTTATCCCATAATTATTTTAACTCTTTTGATTTTCGGATGTCAGAAGAGCAGCAACCTTTCAGTTCATAAAGCAAATAATTCATTAACAGTTTCACATGCAGTAAACAAGGGAGGAGACAATGCATATGATTTTTCGCTTCAAAGTGTTAGTGGAAAAACCGTTAAATTAACCGATTATAAAGGTAAAGTAGTAATTCTCGATTTTTGGGCAACCTGGTGCGGGCCATGCAGGAGAGGCATTCCCGATTTGATAGATATTCAGAAAAAATACAAGAATAAAGTAGCTGTTCTTGGTATTTCTTTGGATCAAGATAATACTAAAGCCGACCTTGTTCCTTTCATTAAAAATATCGGGATAAATTACCCGGTCTTGTATGCCAATATGGATGTCGTTATGAATTACGGAAACATTCAAGCTATACCGACAACTTTTATAATTGACCAGAGCGGAAAGATTGTTTATAAAAACATCGGTTTAACTTCGAAATCGGTCTTTATAGAAACGATTGATAATCTTTTAAAGAAATCTTAATTCCGAAATATGAAACAATTTTAGAATTCTTTTATTTTTTTAACAGGTAGAAAATTAAACTTATAATCAAGCTTAACAATAAAGAGGTTACGATAGGGAAGTAAATAGTGATATTTTTTCTTTTTATGACAATATCACCCGGAAGTTTACCGATTAGAGGGATTTTATCACCGAATAAAAATAATACACCTAAGAGAATTATAATTGAACCAACGATGATTAAAAGTTTTCCGATATTTTGCATTTCCGGGAACATATAAAAATTAAACCTTTAATATGATTTTTTCAGAAGTTAACTTTAAATATATTGGATTTAATTAAGTTAAATTTAATAAATATCAGTTTCAAAACAATAAAAAAATTGAAAGCGATAAATTGAAAGTTTAACATGAGCGACAATACTTCAAATAATAAACCTCGTATTCTAATTACCGAAGATGATTTTGAAAATCAAAAATTTCTGAAACTTCTTTTAAAGAAAGATTTTGAAGTGAGTGTTTGCGACTCGGCAGATTCATTCTTTTCAATATTAGAAAGCAAAAAATTTGACTTAATTTTAATGGACATCTCATTAAAGGGGAGTAAAAACGGTTTAGACCTCACTAAAGAAGTAAGACAGCATCCTGATTATAAAGATATCCCTATTGTTTGTCTTTCTGCCCATGCATTTAAAATTGATAGGGATAATGCTTTGGAGGCAGGAGTTAATGTATTCCTAACTAAACCGATTGAGAACAATCTTCTTTTAACTACACTTCAGGGTATAATAAAAAAATAAAACCGGATTCCGGTTAAGTCAAATTTATAACCCGTTTCTCAAGAATCTTGGTTCTTCAAGAGTTAAGATAAGAGAAATTCTATGACTGTCCGGCAGCCTGTCTGTTTCCGAATAGCTGAATCTCGCAAATGAATAATCGATATTAAGCTTAGGAAGTTTTATTCCGGCACCGATTGTAAATTGTTTAACGTCATTGTATCCGGCGCGGATAGAGAAAAGATTTTTAAAGTTAAACTCAAAGCCGGCATGCCCGTCAAAACTAACCGGTCCGATATTAAAATATGATGAATATCGTCTATCTTCAAACCTAATGTCGAAGTCAAGGGCTGGAGTTAGTTTACCACCGAGAATATGCAGTTCATATGAAGCTCCGATTTTTGCAGTCGGAGAGATCAATTCATTCGTTCCGGTGCTCCATGCGACGAGTGTTGTTGTTATATCCTGGAGATTAGCTCCGACATGCAAATTTTCCATCGGTGTATAGTAGCCGCCTACATCAAAGCCGACACCGTAGGCATTAAATTCGGCTATGCTTCTATAAATAATTTTTACGTTTGCTCCGTAATAGAATTTTTCAGTATATCTTTTTGCAAAAGTAAGGTAGAATGCCCAATCCTGATCGCTGAATTCAGTTACTCTACTCGGATCGATTCGGGCGTTAGGATTATTTATATCATAAATAACTGTTTGCGTACTTCCGTCAACCAAAGCTTGACGTGTATCAGGGATGCCGTCGACTCCCAGCCTAATAATGCTTAAACCGAAGCTCATATCTTTTCCAAACGGAATTCCTACCGCAGCATAATCGTAATTAACAAGGCTTCCGAACTGCTCCGAATGCATCAATGAAATTTGCGGATAGTTTATGTTGGCTAAGCCGGCCGGGTTATAGTATGCGGCTGTTATATCATCAGCGACTCCTGTAAATGCACCACCCATACCGAGCGGCCTGCCGCCGACTCCTATGGCCATAAATTCACCGGCATATTTTCCAAAAATTGTTTGGGATTGAATTTGAGTGAATGCTATAAAAGCAAAAGTAATGGTAAATAGTACTTTTTTGGCCATCAAAGTTGGCTCCCTTTCTAAAGAATAAGGAAATTAATAAATTCGAAAGAAAAGATTAGTAAATTGATTCTGAAAATCAAGGCTAATTTTGCATTAGGCGGATAATTTACCTACCGGCAGTTCAAAAGCCAAAAGAATCAATCTGAAGTTTAAATAATAATTTTTAAACATACTTAAATGTTCAATGACTTTTTTTTAATCACCAAATCTCAATTATTATTTTGATTTACCCTGATTTGCAACGGCTTGAGCTTTTTTCTCTATCTCAGAAGTGTCACCTAAATAATAGTGTTTCAATGGTTTTAGGTTCCCATCCAGTTCATATACAAGAGGAACACCTGTCGGGATGTTCAAGCCTACTATTTCATTATCGGGAATATTATCGAGATATTTAACCAATGCGCGGAGACTGTTTCCGTGTGCCGCAATCAATACTTTTTTCCCGGATTTAATTATGGGAGTTATATTATTTTCCCAATAAGGAAGAAATCTGTTAACTGTATCTTTCAGGCATTCAGTGAGAGGAAGTTCTGTTTCAGATAAATCTCTATATCTCGGATCATTACCCGGATACCTGTTGTCTGTCTTTTCAAGAGCAGGGGGCCTGGTATCATAGCTTCTTCTCCAGATATGTACCTGTTCATCGCCGAATTTTTTTGCAGTTTCGGCTTTGTTTAATCCCTGCAATGCTCCGTAATGCCTTTCATTCAGCCGCCATGATCTTTCTACGGGAATCCACATCATATCAAGCTTGTCTAAAGCAATCCATAATGTTCTTATTGCCCGTTTCAAAACGGATGTAAAAGCAATATCAAAAACATAATTTTCATTCTTTAAAATTTCTCCTGCTTGACCGGCTTCTTTAATGCCTTGTTCCGAAAGATCGACATCCGTCCAGCCGGTAAATCTGTTTTCTTTGTTCCATATACTTTCACCGTGCCTGAGTAAAACCATTTTAATCATTATCTCTCCCGTGTATTTTATTTTTAGTGAAAAATTTATTTAAGAAATAAAATAAAATTAATAATAATATATTATTGATAGATTGAGTGAAATTACAACAGGGTATAATTAACCTCGTATAGGTTTAGCCTTATTAATTTTGAATATAAGAAATCCAATTATTCCCGAAATAAGCGAAGCAGTAATAATTCCTATTTTTGAAATGTTTAATAATTCTTCATTTGTAAATGCCAGGTTTGAAATAAATAGCGACATCGTAAATCCGATACCGGCCAATATACCTGCACCATAAAATTGCCGCCATGTAACTGACGGAGGTTTAGAGGCAATTTTTAATTTTACAGATAAATAAGTGAAAATAAAAATGCCAAGCTGTTTACCTAAAAATAATCCTAAAATAATTCCAATGCTTACGGGATTCAATATTGAGTTTAAAAAATTACCTCTTAATATAACACCTGCATTAGCAAGTGCAAAGAGCGGCATAATTAAAAAAGAAACCCATGGATTTAGTTTATGCTCGAATCTTTGAAGAGGAGTTAGAACTTTTTCACATGCTACTTCCATTGCCTGAACGGTTGATTGCCTTTCTTCGTCTGCTAACAAATTGCTTCCCAATTCTCCTGCATTATTAAATTCTTCAATTAATTCTTTGCCTTTGTTTAAAAATTGTTTGGGGTTAAATCTTGGTTTGACTGGAATGGTAAATGCCAAAAGAACACCGGCAATTGTAGCATGCACCCCTGATTTTAAAAATGCAAGCCATAGTATTAGACCCAGGACCGAATATACTGTTAAATTTTTCACTCCAATTTTATTCAGGGATATTAAAATAATTACAACTATAAGTGCAAACAATAAGCTATTTATCGAGATGGTTGATGTATAAAAAAATGCAATTACCAAAACTGCTCCGATATCATCGGCTATCGCCAATGCAGTTACAAATATTTTAAGCGGCAGAGGAATTAATCTGCCTAAAAGAGCCATTATTCCTACTACAAAAGCAATGTCGGTTGCCATTGGAATTCCCCAGCCTGATTCTCCAGGCTTTCCCAAATTAAATATCGTATAAATTAAGGCAGGTATAATCATTCCACCCAATGCAGCAGCGATAGGCAAAGCAGCCTGTTTTGCCGATGAAAGTTCCCCGACAAAAAATTCTCTTTTAATTTCCAAACCGACGATAAAAAAGAATATTGCCATCAATCCGTCATTTATCCAATGCTGTAATGAATAATTTAATGAATATTCTCCAACGCTTAATGAAATTTTTGTATGCCATAGATGGAAATAATAACTTGAAATTGGAAGATTTGCCCAGCACAGAGCAATAACAGTGCAAAGTAATAATAATATTCCACCGGAAGCTTCAATGCTTATAAATTGCTGAAACGGCCTGATTATTTTATCTATTTTTAAATTTTTGTTATCCATTATTTATCCGTATCGTACAATTCAACTACGAATGATTCGAAAAAGTATGAATTGTAATAAATATTTTTCAATGTACATACTCCCCTCAGAAAAATATTGATTAGATATTTTTAATTTTTACGGTATTTAATCATCAAAGGAACCGATAAAGAAAAAGTAGATAAAAACCTATTTCCAATCGCCTAGAATTTTACGAGCTTCAACAATTTGCCCGATATGATAAGAGTTATGATCGGCTACCAGCAGAATTTCTCTTAAATATGTATGTTGTTTGGCATGTGGAATCCCTGATGTTAAATCTATTTTTTCATCCTTTGCAATATTAATTATCTGATCAAGATCCGAAAGAAAAGCGTTTAAAGCATTTTCAAACATATCATCAGACGGATCATCATCAGGGGAAGGCCAATAACCTTCCGGCCATTGCGGCGACTCCCAAGAAGGATCAATCATATATTTTAAAATATCTTCTTGGGCGATTCTAACATGTTCCATTAGTTCCCAAACCGAATGAGAATTTTTTGAAGGCCGCGTGTTTTGTATCTTCGGGTTAATATCTTTTAATGCCCCGGCAGTAGATACATGAGCCTGTTCGCCTTTTAATAATTTTATTAAATGGTCTCTTAAAATTTTATCATTCATGGCTGCCTGGTATAAATTGAAATGAAATTGAAGTTTAACTTAATTATTTTTCATCAAAAACTAAAACATTCGTTCGTTCTGAGCCTAAAAATCTAATACAAATTTTTTAACGAAATGGACAACGCATTAAGTAAAACTTATTATTGTTCGTTTTATTATTAATGCTTTATTGTTCCCATTTTTCCAAAAAAAATGTGATCCAAATTCAGCCTTTTAGTATATCGGACAGACTGAACAATTAGTTGTTTCGGAAACGGAGGAGTCTTTTATTGTGGCCTCTTATTATAATCAAGCCTGCATAAAGTGAGAAAAGAATAGATATTACCAAAACTATTATCATCCCGTTATCGGAATAAATGGAAATATTATTCGATTGCAGTTGGTTTTCATTCCATAAAATCCAAACCCAAAATAAAATCGGGATAAGGCAAATCAGAAGTGAATTTAAAACCCAGTTATAGGGATTGGCATTATTTAATAAAAACGATAAAAGGAAAAATACAAGCGGGTAAATAATTATGTAAGTCGGAAATGTAATTCCGACTACTACCGATAAAAGAATAAATAATTGCGCAAACAACATTCCGACTATTCCCCAAAGCAGCGGTACGAAATATTTTTGTAAGCTGATCATAGGAATCACTTTTAATTAATGTAAAATATTCTAAGAATAAGAAAATCTTATTAACCGTATTTTTAATTATTTACACTCTGCACAAATTTGTCCGGGACATGCATCAATTTTTTTTTAGAATAATCATAAAATAAAATTCCTGTTTTTGCACGGGCAATTTCTTTCATATTGTTCTTATTTGTAAATCGATAATAAAAATCGCAGCCCATTTTATCAATATCCAAAACTCTAACCTCGGCAATTAAAACATCTCCGTAAAATCCTTCCGATTTATATTCAATTGCCGAATCAGTCATTATAATGCTGCTTCCTCCGCAATCCATTTCCGAAAAGCCTAATTTATTTAAATAACGCATTCTTGCTTCATGAATAATCGATAATAATGAATCATTACCCAAATGCCCGCCGTAATTTAAATCGGTGATTCGTATCGGGATTTCGGTTGAAAAATCAAATTTATCAGGGAGGTTTATTTTTATTCTGTTCATAATTTCATTTATTTCATAATTGAATAAAAAGTCATTTCAACGAAATGTATGTTCTTTTATCTGCAAATTTATGAAAGATCTCTTAAATCTCAAGCTTGAATCCTTTCTATTTTTGTTGAATCATACTGATAGAAAATTTTGAATTTAAATTATTCCAAAAGAATGAAATACCAAATAAATCCAAAGAAATTGACTATTAATTTATTGATCGTTGCCGCAGGCGCAATAGCCGGTTTTATGTATTACAAATTTATCGGATGTGTAAGCGGAACCTGCCCGATTACAAGCAATCCATTTGCGAGTACAACTTACGGCGCTTTAATAGGAATTGTACTCACTCAATTAAACTTTAAGAACAATGATAAATCAAATAAAGAAAGGGAAAAATCATGAAAAAGAACATGGGCAATGTTGATAGAATAATAAGAATATTATTCTTTGTTGTCGTTGCAGTTTTATACTTCACCGGAACTATTACAAGTACATTAGGCATAATATTAGGACTTTTAGGGATTGTTTTTCTTTTAACCGGGCTTGTCGGATTTTGTCCTTTGTATGTACCGTTAAAAATAAGTACGGCAAAAAAAGTAAAATAATAATCCCAGCCGGAAAATTTGATATTTATTATCCCTATGTGTATAATAAAGTCTGATGATATACAAACTCTATAAATAAGAACTATATTTTTATAAAATTAGGAAGTAAATGTATGGATTACGGATTCACAAAAACGGTTAATAAACCGTATGAAGAAACGTTAAGTAAGGTAACCGAAGAGTTGAAAAAAGAAGGCTTCGGAGTTTTAACAAGTATCGATGTTAAAGATACACTAAAGAAAAAAATTGATGTGGATTTTGAAAAATACATAATACTTGGAGCCTGCAATCCTCCGCTTGCCCATAAAGCTTTGCAGGCTGAAGAACAGTTAGGACTTCTTTTGCCGTGCAATGTTATTGTCTATGAAAAAAATGATTCAACGGTTGTATCATTTTTCGACCCGATGATAATGACGAAAATAATTGATAATAAAAGCCTTCGGACAGTTGCCGAAGAAGTAACAAATAAAATGAAAAGAGTTTTTGAAGCAATAAACTAAAAATAGGAGAAAAAATGCCTGAACATTTGAATAAAGATTCATTTCTTGAAAAAGTATTCGATTACGAAAATAATAAAGAGTGGAAGTTCGAAGGGGAACTGCCTTGCGTGATAGATTTCTGGGCACCCTGGTGCGGGCCATGCAGAGTCGTAGGACCAGTTTTAGACGAACTTTCAGAAGAGTTTAAAGGAAAAGTTAATTTCTATAAAGTTAATACCGATGAAGAACAGGAACTTGGAGCAGCGTTTGGAATTAGAAGTATTCCTTCATTACTTTTCGTTCCCAAAGAAGGTCAGCCGAAGATGGCAGTCGGTGCACTTCCGAAGGAAACCTTGAGAAAGGCTATTGAAGAAGAACTTCTTGTAACGGCAAATTAATTTTAACGATGCGGGTTTAACCGCCCGCATTTACTTTCCCTTACTCTTATCAAATATCATACGCTTGAAAAATCTTAACCACCTTTTAAAAATGCAAGCAGGCAGTTAGAAATGAACAGTATTATTTTTTAACCGCCACTTTATTTATCCTAAATAAAAAATTTATAAATATTTAAGCTTGCCAACATTTTACAATCTTAAGAAACGCCGAAACTCTAAGAGCAAAATCACGATTATATTTATAAACTATTTATTCGGTGATTGCCTAAAAAATTGCTCCTGACGGTTGGATTTTTTGTTGAACTGAATTTCATAATAATCAGGCGAAGGAGCGTTGAGTAAATTGCTGCCGATATCTTTTAAATATTTATTAAAGAAAGAAAGTACGTAATCATTTATAATCCTGTGTGCACGATCCGTACCTATCTCCGATGAAAAAATTGGCGAGTACAAAGGCAAGTCAGTGAAAGAATATTTCGAAGCTCCTAACAATATTAACTTGTAAGAATCTCCTTGTAACCTCTGATAAAAATTTTCAAATTCTTTTTGCAGTTTTGCAGGTGAATTTGATTTCCCTATAAAAGTATTATTCGTAAACACAAACATTAGCGGCTGTGTTAAATTAATGTTTCCTTTATCCGGAATGATAATTCCGTCAAGGTCGATTCCGGCTTTAAACCTTTTATCTTCCGATAAGGCTTTAATTGTGGCAGCACCGCCTGATGAATAACCGATAGCTGCGGAATTATTTAGATCTAATTTTTTATAAAATTTGTTTCCCGGTTCGTTATTTATTTTTGATAATTGATTTAATATAAATTCTGTTTCATAAACTTTCTGTTGAACCATTTCATTATTATTTAATGTTTTCATCTTTGCTTGATTGTTCGAATTCATTTCATCCGGAGCAATTACACAATAGCCTTGGCAAACGAGATTCCGGATCAAATAAATTTTATGAAATCCGTGTGCACTTATTCCGGGAGTAAAAAATATCACGGGAAAATTTTTCTTTATTTTTGAAATGCCGGCATCTTTAATAATATGTGTTTTAACATACTTTAAATATCCAAATAGAAAATTAGGAATTCCCGGAACTGAAATATTTCCGCTAAATACCGATAAATAATTTTGATACCCGGTTTCGTTATCGTAGGGATTTATATCCGACGGATAAAAAATTTTAATCGTTAACTTTTTAGGGAAATTTAGATCTGCTTCTGTATTTTGAAAATTTGAGGAATCTATCAATGTAATTGAGGTTGAACCAACTGTATAAGGGCCAATCTGTTCCGGTAAATTAAAAATAGGGAATAGGTAGGCAGAAAGTAAAGCGCTTAAAAGCAGAAGAACAACGGCAAAAACAGCATATGTAATTTGAAGCTTGTTTTTAGATCTTTTCTGCGGCCTATTTTTTCCTAATATATATTGAATTGAAAAGAATATAAATCCAATCATCAATAAGTATCCGAAACTCATCTGCCATCTAAAGCCTTCCCGCCAAAGCTGAATAATAAGAACTAAAATTCCTCCCGATGCAAATGAGGCCGCAAATTCCTTTCGTGTATGCTTATTTAGAAAAAAATTCAGCAGCCAGTAAGCATCTGCAATTAATACAACAACTTCAAAAAATCTCATTAAACCGTATTGCCATTATCTTTAAATTAAAATCTAACGGAAGCTCCAATCTGCAAAGTTAACAAATTTGTTTTGGATTTCAGCACATCGTATTCAACATAACCGTTTTCTCTTCTTATTGAACCTTTCCTCAAATATTCCGCTTCACCGCCTTCGACATATTTAACGCCGACATCAACCAATACCTCGCGTAGGCCTGCATTGCCGTTTTCGTGCGCTTTATATACAACAAAGGCTACGCCTCCTCCTGCACCGTAATTAAATGCAAAGTCGTCGAAGTTTTTAGATGAAGCAACTTCCTCATCTCCGTTGCCGATATTCTCAATTTTTGTTTCGGTGAAAAGATAACTGAAACCAATCAATCCTTCAATATACGGCTGAAAAAATCCACGGTTAGGCTGCAGCCTTAAAAAAAAGTCACCCAGCACAATATTATTAGAAGTATTGACATCAACATAAACATCCGGAATAGTTGTGCTGAAAGGTTCTGTCCGTGTTTCGCTTCCGTAATTTAAATAAGCGAATTCCAATCCTACCATGTACGGATTTATTTGCGGTGCATAACCTATATTTGCAATAAATCCGTAACCGTTGCGGTCAATATTATCTTTAAACTTGCCCTGTGGAAACCCGATTACAAAATTAGCACCCCCTTGAAAATTTTGTGCTAATGACGTTCCCGGTACAACTAAAATAAACAATAATAAAACTGTGGTAATACTGAATTTCTTGGTAAATTTTTTCATAGTCTCCTCTACTAAATTTATTTCTCAAAAAGAATAAATTTATTTGTACTACCAAAATTAAAATTGATAAACGGTAATAAAAAGTTATATATAAAAAAGCAAGGAATTTGAGTAATTTATTTTGAAGAGAAGATATTTTTTTACGTTGAATGTTCTATCAACAGTCATTGCGAGTCACACTTGCATTTGTTTCTATTTTGTAAGTGTGACGAAGCAATCTAACATTATTATCAGCAAGTTTTTTGAGATTGCTTCACCCCGCAATATGTTAACTTATGTACCGGCGTTCGCAATGACGGTTGATAATATTTTTGTTATTTTAAGTCATTGTTATCCAGATATTTATACATTAAATGGTAATATGAAAACCAAAGAATCGATATTAATATTTTGTGTTTTCCTATTTTCTGTCTACGGAACATTTGCAAAAAGCGGACAAAAAAATATTAACAAACAAGAAATTAAAATGGAAGAAAAAACAGTAATTACAAAAACAGATACAGCTACCTTCGGAGAAGGCTGCTTTTGGTGTACGGAAGCTATTTTTGAAAGATTAAAAGGAGTAATTTCAGTTACTTCAGGATATGCGGGAGGAACTGTCTCTAATCCGACTTATGAACAGGTTTGTACCGGGAAAACCGGCTACGCCGAAGTTTCACAAATAGTTTATTATCCTGATGTTATTTCTTATGATGAATTGCTGAATGTATTTTTTAAAACACATGATCCAACAAGTTTAAACCGCCAGGGCGCCGATGTTGGAACTCAGTACCGATCCGTAATATTTTACGGCAATGAAGAGCAGAAGAAAAAGGCAGAATATTATAAAGATGAAATAAATAAATCCAGCGCTTTCAACAAACCCATTGTCACCGAGATTTCACCATTGAAAAATTTTTATAAAGCGGAAGAATATCATCAGGATTACTTTGCCAAAAATCCAAACCAGGGATATTGTAATTTTATTATCGTCCCAAAGATAGAAAAGTTCGAAAAAGTTTTTAAAGACCTTTTGAAGAAGTAATTTCTCAAATAAAGATTAAATATTTACCGTTCTTCACCATATTTTTTTCTCCCGCAGCGGTATCTTTTTCTACCGAGTTTATAATATTCGGAATTTCAATAATTCTTGTCTCTTTAAAAGGATGAAATTTAGCTGTAAACGCCAGTCATTGTTTATTGAACAAGTATCTAATCCTGAAAATGTTTTTAGAAGAGGAGCATTATGATATAATCTATATTCGTTGTCCGATTCAATCCTTCATATATAATAAAATGATGTTTCATATTATTACTTTTTTCGAGCCTCTTAGTTTCCAGTAGAGGAGTAAATCCTTCGCCCAAAATAAGCATGCGGTCATCTTAAATTAAATGATATTTATAAAAGCATTGATATTATTTCGTATGTATCATCTTTTTTGCAGCTGTGAAACTATTTGTCCTTATTTCGTAAATATACATGCCGCTCGGTAAGTTTGATGCATTAAATACAACATTATGAGTACCGGCATCCATATTTCCATTCATCAACTCAGCTACTTTTTGGCCAAGAAGACTGTAAACAGATAAATTTACAAATCCTGCTTTTGCTGTACTGTATTCGATAACCGTTGAAGGGTTGAAAGGATTCGGATAATTTTGCTCCAACGAGAAGATTAATGGAGGATTAATTTTCACATTAACCTCCTTTGAATAATTATTTTTTCCATTTAAGTCAACCTGATCCAGGCGATAAACATAATTACCAGGTGCAACTTTGGAATCTATATAAGAATAATTATGCTGCTCTGTTGTAGTCCCATTTCCTTTTACAAAACCTACAGTGGTAAATTCTCCATTTCCTACCTTTCTTTGAATATCGAATCTCTGGTTATTGGTTTCGGTTGCGGTTGACCAGATTAATATAACATTACCATCATTGGCTGATGCGGTAAATGATGTTAGTTCCACCGGTATCTGAGGAACATTATAAGTGGATATCCCACCGTCACTTCTTACAGCAATTTTCAAATTATTGCTCATTGACTTAGCCATTGCATAATATAAACCTGCTGTTGGTGCCGTAAATTGCGTGGACCAGGTGCTGCCATCATCACTGGAATAATATATCATGTTAGTTGCATTTATAGCCCACCAATTATTTGTATAATAATCACCTACAATAGCACTTATAGAGCCACCGGAACTCGGAAAAGTAGATACAAAATTCCAATTATATCCCCCATTTGTGGTTTTAACAATATTAGTAGCATCTACGGATAATCCGGTAGAAGGAGTATTAAACCAAATTGAGTACGAATTAGTATTGCCTGTTGTAGTTTGTGCAGTCCAGGAATTTCCCCCATTGGGAGAATAATAAATTCTGTTATTGTTAGTACCAAAATAAACATTGTAACCGGAAACAAATGGCGCCGTTAAAGCATTATTCCATCCTGTTTCATCGCCGTTTTGAGCCAGGTTTGGAAGTGCAGTCCATGTGGCTCCTGCATCTGTTGTTTTGTAAAGCTCCCAAAATCCATCAACGGGATCGCCATATGCAATGCCTTCTTCTGAATTTGAATACATCCAGATTGCACGAATAAAACCACCAGGTTGGGAAAAAACTTGTGTCCAGGTTGAGCCGCCATTACTTGTTTTGTACATGTATGCAGTCGATCCATCATACACTGCACAAATAGCTGTAGAAGCGACTCGGCCCCAAATATTATAAACAGGATTTGTACCGATTGCTCCACCTCCGACACTTGTCCATGTTACTCCACCATCAGTTGTCCTAAGAACTGTTCCTGCATCGCCACCAATCCATGCAACACCACTATTTACTACGGATACTGTGTAAAGAGCGTTTGTTGTTGGTGATGTTTGATCTTGCCATTGGGCTTGTGTTTGGAGAGATATAAAAATAATGAAAGAGAAAAACAGGAATAGTAATTTTTTCATGAGCTATTCACTCCCTTTTTTTAATTACATAATAAGATGTTATGTTTAAAATTACTCATGTAACCAATAACTATAAAATAATAATTTATTATTATAGTTCAAATGTTAATTAGTCAAAAATTAATAATACAGTAATGAAGTACAAAAGAAAAAGGCCGAATATTATAAAGAAGAATTGAACAAATCCGGTGCTTTCAACAAACCGATTGTTACTGAGATTGCACCGCTAAAAAATTTCTATAAAGCAGAAGAATACCACCAGAATTACTTTGCAAAAAATCCGAACCAGGGATATTGTAATTTTGTTATCGTTCCTAAAATAGAAAAATTTGAAAAAGTATTTAAAGATCTGTTAAAGTAATGATTTTATTTAATAGAAATTCCCGTTGAAAAATAAATAAGGTAAGGTCTATATCGGTAGAAAAGATTGCTGTGTGATACCCGGATTCAAACTCAACAAATAAATTTCTGTCAACCGGTATCAAATAGTAAGCATTAAAACCTCCGTAAGGTAAAAAGGCAATGTAAGATGGTAGAGGTGTTGCAGCTCCGACGCCAACCCCGATAAATAAATTTTTTGTCAAGCTCATTTCAGGACCGAATTTAAGATAAGGAACTATCAGAACCATATTAGAATTTTTTTCCTGAACTGAGACTCCGTTTAAACCGGCTTCAAATGCAAACTCAACTTTAAACGGCTTTGTGCAATAATCAAAATCGTTTAACCTGTAATTTACATTCATAAAAATATTTCTAAGTTCAGGTGATACTTTAGGTCTGACAGCGCTTGAGTAACCGAATAAAATTCTTGTACGGTTTAATTTATTTTCGTTGTCATTAATAAGTGTTGAATTATCCTGTAATAAAACCTGGACAGAAGATAAAAACAGGATTAAATATGTTAATCGTGAAAAAAGTTTTAACATGAAAGTCTGATTTTTTGAATCAATTTTGTTTGAATTAATTCATAAAAAGATTTTTTAAATCCAGTGAAGCAGACTTTCTTTTGGTTGCAAGCGAAACATAAGTTACTGCAAGCGTTTCCTTTCCCGAACCAAGTACAGTGCTGATTAATCCGAGAGCTTCGCCTAATTTTTCCGTACCAAATTTTTTCAAAATGATTTTCCAGATTACCTCTTCGAGAGCATTAAATGCGGTATGGACTTCGTGGAGATCAAATCCCGCTTCAAATCTTTCTTTTGCTATTTCCTTCGAGTAATCGTTTATGTGGGAAAGGTTCCTGCTTTTTATCGATTCAACCATTAGGTCGAATAAATTTTCCAGCCTGTAAAGATTATCTTCGCTTGTTGAAGTATCGTAGGAACTTAAATGAGCGCTTGATAAATTTTCGAAAGCCTCGTTTAGGATTTGTTTTTTATTATCTATTAAAAATTCCAATAAACTCATATAAATACCCCTTTTGGTTACCCCAAAATTAACAAAAGTTCAGATGAAAAAGATTAAAATGTTACGGCTCCTCGCCATATTTTTTCTCACCGGCAGTTACTTTAATATTTAGGTAATTTTCTTTCGGCGGAAGGGGACAGGTGGCAAACCGTGTAAATGCACACGGCGGATTATATGCTTTGTTAAAATCAATCACTACATCATCATTGGAGTCCGGAAGTGACGTATAAACAAACCTTCCAGCGCCGTAAGTTTCTTTTCCGTTTGTTAAATCTGCAAAGATGATGAAAAATTCGTTGCCTTCCTTTACTGGAAGCAGAGTAAAATCTTTATCTTTTAAGCGAAATGATAGTTCACCCACAGCCGTATCTTTTTCAACCGAATTTATAATATTCGGTATTTCAATTATCCTTATTTCTTTGAAGGGATGAAATTTAGCCGTGACCCGCCAATCTTCATTTATCGGATAAGTATCTATTCCCTTAAATGTTTTTAGAAGCGGAGCATCTAAGTCTCTTAAACGAATTCCCAATCTTCCGTTGCGGTTTATTACAAACCATCTTAAAGTTCCCCATTGCATTACAGTTGGGTTGTTGTTTAGGTCGTCTATTAATTCCAAACTATTAATTAGCTTGCCGTCAACTGTTACGTTTACGTCCGGATTTATTTTTATAGTAGCTTTTCCTTGAGAAACGAAAAAAGTTCCGATAATTTTAGGAGCTTTTTGTGGAAAAACAATATTATTGCTTGTATCCGAACCGAAAGTATTTTGCCCGTCATGCAGCCAGTACAAACCGGTTAGATTCAGCCAGCCGTTTTCTTTTTTCAGTCCTTCAATTCTTTGTTGATGCCAGTCTTTTATTTCTTGAATGTATTTTGGACTTCCTTTTTGAACGGGCTCTTTCTTTCCGCAACCCGCAAAAAACAATAAGCTCACAACAAAAATAACCGACGAAAAAAAACAAAAATTTTTCATTATTTAACTCGCAATAATCCTTAAAATTAATAAAGGAAGGCAAATAGTAATGGAAAGAACTTTTTATATTCCTCACACTTAAATTTTTAATGTTTTAAAAATCACTATATAAAAATACGCAACACAAAATAATATCAAATGAAATAAGGCATATTAAAAGTGAAGTTTTCTGGATTTAATAAAAAACGAAAATATTTATCGGCAAGAGTATAAAAGAAAAACCCCCATTAATATTTTTTGTCTAATTAAATTTCCTCATGTTAAAGAGAACTGATTTTACAATCCAATCTTTACATTCCCGAATATTTCTCTCGTTGGGCCCGGCTGATAAGAATTCCCATCAGGATCAGGTTCGGTGAATGCAACCCATTTCTTATTAAATAAATTTTTAACGTTTAAGCTTACTTCGCCGTGTGTATATTTGATGTCCCAGTTGTAAGCCAATCGTGCATTAACCAAAGTAAAGCCATCCTGGTAGATATTTGGATTGTCGGTATAAATTGTCCACTTGGAATTATACTGCACTCCTGCACCAACTGTGAAATTATTAAGGAACCTGTATTCAAGATCGGCATAAAGCTGATGCTGCGGGCAATTCGGCAGCCAGTTACCGTCTATACTATCAGGCGCCGTATATTTGAAATTTTGATATGTATAAGCTAATTGGAAAGTAACCGGAGAAATAGGTTCGACTTCAAAGGATGCTTCCAATCCAAATCTTCTGCTCGAACCTGCATTTCTATAAAAGGTTTCTCCTATTCTACTTGGGAGAATACGGTATCTGTCGAAATCCTTATCGGAAGTCATGTAAAAACCATCTATATCATAATATACTTCTTTAACCGGTGTTCCGCGGAAACCGAGATCGAATCCCTGAGAAGTGGAAGGCTCAAGATTCATGTTGAATCCGCCGGGATTCACCGGGTTGCTTGCCAGTTCTTCCGTAGCAGGCGGTAGGAATCCCTGTCCCCAGCTTGCATAGATATTTAAATTATCCGTAGGCGAATAAGTGACACCTGCTCTTGCAGTAACTTTATCAAAATTCTTACTGCCTGAAAGATTGATTGCGTCGATTAATAAATCGGTCAATTTGTTAGTGATATTATCATAACGAACATTCAACATAACACTCCACTGTTTCCCTATTTCAATTCTATCTAAAATAAATGTACCAATTCCGCCTTGATCGATAGTTTCATTTGAGAGCAAAGTTGAACCTTCTAAACCGCCTACTAAATTGGTGTCTATATACTCATCAATTCTTTGCCATTGAAAATCAGAACCAACGCTGATAAAGTTTTTAAGATTTTCATTTCCGCTGCTGAATTGATATTGAATTGTTCCTCCCGGTGTAAAATATCTATCATGCCACATATATCTGGAGCCCAATTCTTTATAACCTGTTGTTCTTAAATATGCGTTGAAATTCAGAATCTGGTTATCGTTTATTTTTACATCTCCGACAAACCCTCCCGTAAATCTCGATGTTTGTTGAAGTTCATCTCTCGGAACTGCATCGTCGTTAGGTGTTCTCGGATCAAGTGCAAGCTGTGCAAGGTTCAATCCTTCAGGGTTCTCATTGCTGTAATAGGTGTAAGATAGTAGTTGTGTTAAATTAACTTTATCGGATAAGTTGAAATTAATTTTACTGCTGAAATTTTGTCCCTGAAATGCGGAATGAATTCTGTAACCGTCGCCCATTATTCTTGAGTAGCTGACACGGTAATTTATATTATCGGAACTGCCGTTAGTTTGAACGAAGGCTTTCCAGAAACCGTTTGTACCGAAGCTGCTGAATGCTTCGGCGTTAAAAGGTTTGATTCCGCCACATAGTGTAGTAATATTGATTATTCCACCGGAAGCGCCGCCGCCGTACAATGCGGCCGAAGGTCCTCTTAACACTTCAACATTGCTTACTGTCTCCCAATCGACATCGTACAAATCAGGTGCGAATCCTGTAGGATCGTTCAAAGGAATTCCATCCAATAAAATTTTAATTCCTCTTATTCCATGTTCGGAAAGTATGCCCTGTCCGCGGATAGATAAATGAAGCCGTTCTCCATCGGCCTGGTTTTCAACTCTAACACCCGGAACGAGGCTAAGCGCTTCATCGGCAGAAATTCCGCGTACCATTGTTCTTAAAGTTTTTTGATCTACAATCGAAGTAGCCGACGGATTTTCCTTAAATGGAATATTGATTCTTGGTGCTGTTACCATTACTTCCGTTGGATAAACGTATTGTGGTACTTTTGTTGTATCTGTTTTTTGATCTTTATTTTGAGAATAAATACCCAAAGTAAAGATCATCATTAATGTAACTATAGAAAGAATAAATGATTTCATATTCTTCCCCTCCGTAAAAGTGAATAAAAATAGTTTAATTAATAGATTTATACCTATGCCCTTGTTTGAGCATTTGCCAAATCTTTTTCTAATATTAGGGTCTGAATTTATTTTGAAGTGACCTTATGCTTGACGGGGAGGGGGAGTGGGTACCCGGGGTAAAAAACTTTTATAATAATTATTTAAAAAACCACACACCGCCTCAGTATCTGTTAAAGGCGGAATAGTTTTAAATATGCTGATTAAGTAAAAAGGTAAACTTCTTGTTATAAAATGATTTTTAGAAAGATTTTTATTTATAAATATGCATGCATTAATAAATAATTCTTCTTCTTCTTTGTCGTTCCTGCAATAGATATACATCTTGTCATTCGTTTTATTTAAACGAACTACATCAAATAATTTTCCATTATATCTGAATTCCTTGCCTTCTTTAACCCAAATGAATTTTGAACTACCGTTATTAATATCCGGCTTATAAATTACAAACAAAGTTAGGTCTTTATCCAGGATATTTGTAGAAATTCTCTCTTTAACTTTGTTTTGAATAATTTCTTGCTGAAGTTTAAATAAAAATAAAAATCCCCCTATGTTGAAGAAAAGGAAAAGAGTAATCAATAGTGCAGTTATTTTTTTCAGCATTTTACGATAATAAAAAAATAAAACAACTGTATCTAATCTAAAAAATTAATAAATCATATTCGTTAGTAATGATGAATAGTTTATAGGTATGAAATAAACAGAATCTTTCGACAAAGAGAAAAATAATTTTAAATAAACCTTCAATGGGATTTAATTTTTCTTATTATAAACATATTTAATAATCTCCGCTTTCTCGATTGTGATTAACCCTCCGCTGTTTGCCTCATCAAAGATTTTATTTAAGACAGGCAGGAAATTTTCAACTTTCTCAATTTCATCTACAATCTCAATTACCATCGGCATATCTTCGGAAAGTCTTAGGATTTTTGAAGTATGAATTCTGCTTGAGCCGCCGAATCCCATAATACCTTTGAAAACTGTTGCACCGGCAAGCCCTGATTTTCTTGCTTCTTGAACAATTTTTTCATAAACAGGCAAGCGGTTAATCTGATCATCTTCCCCGACGAAAATTCTTAATAATTTTACATCGCCTTTTATTTCCATTTTAAACTCCTGAAATTATTTTTGCCAAAATATAAGCAATGAAAACAAATAAAAGTGTCAACAAAACATTTAAAAGAATATTTGTTAATCCTAAAAACAGTTCACTTTCATTAAAAAGGCTGATGGTTTCAAAAGAAAAAGTCGAAAAAGTTGTAAGCCCGCCGCAAAAACCTGTTGTGAGTAGCAGCCTTAAGTGCGGATTGATTAAATCATTTGCGTTAAAATAAAACATTATGAATCCAAGAATGAGACTCCCGATTATGTTGACTGCGAGTGTACCGTAAGGAAAAGTTGAAGGCAGGATTTTATAAACTACATCCGACAGCCAGTACCTTAAAGCTCCGCCAAAGCCGGCTCCTATAATTACTAAAAAATAATTTTGCATTATAATCCTCGTAATAAAATTGTCTTAAAAGTAATGTTTTAGGAGTTATTAGTCTCGAAGGAATAAACGGACGGTTAAACCTGTTATTTTATGCAGGTTCGGCGAACTCCATCGCCAATTATATTAAAAAAATCCATTTTAATATTTAAATATAAGAAATCAAAAAAATCAATTTGTGATTCAACGAATTGCAAAATGAAGCTTTGTAAGAATTGTGTTATCTTTTAAACAAGATTAAGGTATATTAAAATATTGCGTTGCCTTGGTCGAAATTATATTTTTTATTAAAGATTATTTAAGTAATTTCCTGATTATAAAAAGGAGGCGTTATGTCAAACATAGAACTTAAACTATCCGAACAAGAAGCAGAAATCATATTGGAAATATTGGATAATTACTTGTCCGATCTAAGTATGGAAATAACAGATACCGACAGCATGGAATTCAGGGAAAAACTAAAAAGCAGGAGAACTTCAGTTCAAAAAGTAGTTAAAATTCTTCGCGAAATGTCGGCCAATCAACAATAATTAAGAATTAAAATGGGGGCAAACTTGCTGAACGCGGAATTTTTTATCAATTCGTAGTTTCATAATTTATCTCCGCGGCTGTATTCTATATTAAAGTTGTAAATTATATTTATGGATTTTGATGCGCGATAACGTAAATATTGAAATCCCATTTAAAGGCAAAACTTATTCTTTATACGGCCATGCTAATAATTCCGACTTATATTTCAAAATAATTTCCGGCTTAACTGGTTCTTTAATATTAAGATTTGGAAATCCCGAAGTTCTTTTAACTGAAATTAATAAACTTGCATGCAAAAAAAGAATTTTAAAATATTATCTTAATGAAAATGATAGCTCGTCTGTTGGGAGTAAACTAATTAAACAATTAAATTCTAAACTGCACGAATATACCCTCGAAGTAAATAATCATTTGAATAGTCTATCGCTTAATGACAAATTTAAGAAAGTATTTACTATTACCGAGCAGCAGTATCATCTATACATGATTAGGATTGAGCTAATAAACAGGTTGAATATTGAAGAGTTCAAAAATTGTAATTACAAAATTGCTTTTCTGCCTCACTGCCTTCATGATCTCAGCCGGAATTGTACATCAAAACAGGATGAAATAGATTACGTTTGCAGGGGATGTTCAAAAAACTGCTATATAAATTTTGTAAGCGCTATTCTCAGAGAGAACAACATAAATCCTTATATCTGGCGAACCGCCGATCTCAAAAAGCTGATTAAAAAATTAAAAGGAAAATTCCGTACCGTTGGAGTGTTCGGTATTGCGTGCATCCCTGAATTAATTAATGGAATGGAATTGTGCATTAAGCTCGATGTTCCCGTAACAGGCTTACCGCTGGATGCGAATAGGTGTTCAAGATGGATGGGAGAATTTCATTTTAATACGGTTAATCTTTCTAAGCTTAAAAGTATGTTTTAATAAACAAACACACCTCCCTGGGTAGTCATAGACCATTCCATGATAGGAAATATGAGACACCTTTAAATAAATCAAGTTCCAGTCATGTATGGACTCTTAAAGGGGCAGGCATGACTGCCAAGTGTAATTATTTCGGAAGCAGAACACTTGTTTGCAAGATTAACCGATGTAAAGGGGCTATATTTATTTTATTTAAGAAATTAACCGTTTACCCACATTCTTAACCGGATAAAATATTAAACCAGTATTCTTAAAACCCAATCTTATTTCGTACGTCTTAATGAGCAAAAACGATTACAAATTTTTGAAGGGAGAGAAAAATGAATAAGCAAAGACAGCAAGCTATAATTACGCTGCCTAAAATCTTGACATTTGTAGTCCTGATTGCAGGTGCATTAATGATTCATGCATGTGCATCTTCTCAGGCCGCGGAACAAACAAATAACCAGGACAAAAAATTAAATGAGGGTGAAGAATCTTTTGCCTTTTACGATACAACAGGAGGGCAGCAGACGTACTGGGAAGCAATTTTCAAAAATCAAAAGCTTAGTGAACTATATAAAAACGGTAGTCTTATTCCCGATTCGCTGATTTCGGATTATAAAGATCTTGTTTACAATAGGATCGACAGAGTTTCCGGTGATAATCATAAACTTATTTTTCGATTTCACGATTTTCCTTTTGATTCAACGTACTTTAAACATAAAAAACATTTCAAAAATCATCTTATGTGGATGATGCCGGATTCATGTTTTCCGTTCAACAGCAAAAAATTCCATCCTGAAATAGACAGCCTAAAGAAAGAGATGGAATTTCTGAAACATTTCAAGTTTAACTTCAAATTCGATTCATCGAAGTTTCGTGAAAATATGAAGGAAATGATGAAAGGTTTGAAGCATTTACATTTCGACTCTTCTGATTTTAAAGTGAACATGAAAGAATTTGATAAAAGCATGAAAAAATTCGAAAAGGGAATGAAAGAATTTCAGAAAGAAATGAAAAATAAAAAATTTAATTTTGATATCGATTTATCCGGTTTGAATGATCAAATGGCAGAACTGAACGAACGGATTGGACATCTAAAGCTCGACATGTCCGGTGTAAACAAGGTGCTTCAAAAATATAACCATTTTGAAGAAGAACTAAGAAAAGAAATGGTAAACGACGGCGTAATTAAAAAAGGTGAAGATAATGTTGAAATAAAAATCGAATCAGGCTTGTTGAAAGTAAACGGTAAAAAGGTTCCCGATAATCTGTTCAAGAAATATAAAAAGTTATATAAGGATATAATGGGAAAAGATTGGCATAGTGGTGAAGAATTCGATTTGGAATAGAAATCTTACTTCTAAGTTAAGTCTCTCAAAACTTCCAAATATTTTATTTGAGTTTTTAGGCCGGGAATTTTCTCCCGGCTTCTTTTTAAATCAAATTTAACATTCGACATTTTAAATAAATTATCTATTGCGTCAAACATATTGATTTGTGGAATTAATGAATCTCTTAAGTGATGAATTAGTTTTAAAGTTCTGAAACCGTCGAACCAATATTTTTTTTGATTTAATATTTGTTTTGAGTTGGCGGTGTTTGTTAGAATTTTTCCCCAACTCTCACTAAATTTTTGCTGAAGTAAAAAATTATAAAGTTCAGTATTTATTTTCTTTGCTTCGGATAAATAATCATTCGCACTCTTTGATTCTTCGTTATAAAATACGTTATTCCATCTTTTTAATATTTCGAAAGAAACCGTATCGTAAAGAAAATATTCGGGATGTGTTTTAGCAAAAAATCTATTTACTCTTTGTCCTGTTCCAAATGGAACCCGCCAAGATTTTCTTGCCGACGGATAAATACAAGTCGATTTAATATAATCTATATTTACTATCTTCGAAAGTTTTTCTAAGAAATAAAAATCTTCTGCTGCCTTTTTTTTATTCATCCCGCCGATTTTAATGTAGCTTTCATAATCGCAAACCATCGTCGAACCAACCGTATGAAATGCATAAGGAGAGTTTGCATACATTAAACCCAAGACATAATAACGAAGAAAAATTTCGTAACAAATTATTGCCTCTGCCGATTCTTTATTGTCAGGTATTTTATGTTCAAATTTTACGAAGCCTGCATGATAGCTTTTTTGATTGAAAGTATCTGCAATTTCAGTTAGATAATTTTTATCAACCTGGCAATCTGCATCAAGACAAATTAATAATTTCTTTAAGGATGATTCGTAATTAAAAATTTTTAAAGCGGCGTCCATTCCAATTTTTCGAGCTAAGCCGACACCAGCATCTTTAGCCGACAATACTTTCCCTTGAGAAGATGCGTCGATTAAAGCAATTCTTAGACCTGAAGCGAGTAATTTTTCCTGAAAATTGTCAAAATGTCCTGTCATTTTTTTAATTATTGAGCTTAAATAATCAAGGGTTTTTTTGTTGTCGGCTTTAATATCTTCATTCGCTTTTTCAGAATTATTTACAACAAAAAGTAAAAGAGTAGTTGAAAAATATTTCCCATCATTTTCTGCAATTGAAGCGAATAGGTCTTTTATATTCTCAGATTCGTTTATTGCCGGAATGACTATAACATTATCGATATTATCCAATCCCGCATGTTCAATATCTCTGTGGTCAGAAGAATATTTATTAAGATATTTTTTTACTTTTTCAGGAATCATTGGATAAAAAATAATATATTTTGGATGATAAATAAATTGAAAAATTGTTTGAACTTGTAAGACAAGTAGATATAAGGATTGAACCAAATTTATTAATTCGAAATTATAATAATAGCCGGTTTATATAAACTGTTATGAAAGAGGGAAAAGTAATTTATACAGCATAATGCATATCTTTTTTATGATGATTTTAATATAATTTCCTTTGCCTTCTCAAAATCCGGCCCGTCGATCCAATTTATCAAAACACCTTCACGTTCCATCTTTCTAAACCATGTCATTTGCCTCTTTGCGAAATTGTGGATTGCACTATTGAGTTTCTGGAACATATCGTTATAATTTAATTCGCCGTTTAAATACTGTCCAACAAATTTGTATTCCAAACCAAAGAAATTTAATTTTTCATAACTCAAACCGGAATCAACCAGCGATTTTACTTCATCTATCATTCCTTCATCTAATCTTTTTTTTAATCTAGCAGTAATTCTATTTTTAATTTCATCACGTGGAAGCTTAACGCCTATTGTTAATGAATTTACAGGTATTTTAATATTTAAATCTCTTTCATTCGATTCTGCAATTAGAATGGCTCTGATTAATCTTTCCTTATCTTCAAGATCGGTTTTATTATGCTGATGCGGTTTTAACTTTAAAAGAATCTCCCGCAGTTCATTTAAATTTCTTTTCGATAATTCACCTTTTTTGTCAGTTTCAAATCCGGCTTTTTTTAATTTATAATTCTGTAAAACCGCACTCAGGTATAAACCTGTTCCTCCAACAAGAAAGGGTAATTTATTTCTTGAAGTTATTTCAGCAAACTTTTCATCGAATAATTTTACAAAGGAGAAAAGATTAAATTCTTCCGCCGGTTCTATAATATCTATTAAGTGATACTTTATTCTTTCTGAATCAACTTTGTAATCATTATAATCTTTGCCGGTTCCGATATCCATTCTTTTATAAACCTGGCGGGAATCGGCAGAGATTATCTCACCGTTAAATTCGTGGGACAATTGAGCAGCTAATTTTGTTTTCCCGGTAGCAGTCGGGCCGAGAATTGTAATAATATTATAATGCATTAAGCATTACTGTAAAATTTTAATTCAGCCGGAAAACGGCAGAGAAATAGTAAATGTTGAACCTTCACCGTGTATTGAGTAAACTTCAATTTTACCGCCGTGAGCTTTTACGATTCCCTTTGCAATAGTAAGTCCAAGCCCGCCTGCTTCAAATTTATTGTAAGAAAAGTAAGGATCGAATATCCTCTCTTTTATATCGCTGTCTATCCCGGTGCCTTCGTCTTTGAATTCCAGCTTTAAAAGATTATTCCCGAGATAAGTTGAGACATAAAGATCACCGCCGTAGGGCATAGCATCGCAGGCGTTTTTGGTAATCTGGAAACACGCCTGGTAAAAGAGATTTTTTTCTATGTTTACTTCCGCATCGCCTTCAAACTTTTTATACAATTTTACATTCCTTGATTCAACATAATCGGACAGAAGTTCGAGAACCTCATCCATCACTACCTTAAAATTCATTAAATGCGTTTCCATGTCAATTTCATTGAATGAGAAATCGAATGTTGTTTGAAGCATTCCCTGTATGCTTTCGGCATGCCTTGAGATAAGGTCGAGTATTCTGCCCACTTCTTCTTCCTCTATTTTCTTCTTTAAGAGTGAAGAATAATGCTTGATGGTTAGGACAGGTGTTTTGATATCGTTCTGCAAAAGGGAAGCAATTTTTTTGATGTTTTCGGAATTTGTTTTCATAGTCAATTTCTCTAATGCATTTGCTTTTTCTATTGCCGCAGAAAAATTGTCCGATACTAAGGCCAGTATTTTTTGGTCCGTGCTGGAAAAAGCATTTTTAAAATTGTTAATTAAATTTATTACGCCTAAAGGAGTTCCCACTTCATTGAAAATCGGTACTACAAGAAATGAAGTGATCAAAAAATTTCTTTCCGTATCGGCGGGATTAAAACGCAAATCCTTCTCCAAATCTTTCAGGTTAATAATTTCATTATTTGTAATTGCCTTTTCGGAAATTTCCCGGCTGATTTCAAGATTTAAAGCAATTGAATAACTTCCTACGAATTTTTTAGCTTTCTCAATGGAATTAGAGGTCGGCAATATTAAAACCCAACCGAATTCTGCATTTGAAGATTTTATTGAAAGATCGATGATAGCATTGCCGACTTCGGAAAGATTAGAAGCATAAATCAATTTCTTGGACTCTTTCAGCATTTCCTGGAGCTTTTCGGGTTCCAATTCGTCTTCCTGAGTTTTAACAGCGTCTTTCAATTCAGGAGTTTCTTCTTCTTCAAAATCCGGATGAAAAATTTCTTCCTGCGGCGGAGTTAATTCCGCAGGTTCGTCGAACTTAGGAGATTCTTCCTCCGGCACAGGATTTTTTTCAACATTTTCAGGTTCCGCCGATTCTACTTTTAACTCAATGCTGTCATCGCTTTCTAAATTTAAATTAAAATCCAGATCGAAGTCTAATTTTTCAATTTCTTCATCAAGATTATATTGACCTGAAAATTCCGGTAATTCTTCCAGATTATCTTCAAGTTCATTACCGGTTTCTTTTGCTTCGGAATTTTCTTCTTCCAGTTCTTTCTCTTGGACAGGAATGTCTTTTATCTTTATTGTATCTTTTTCCAGGTCGAACGGAATTTTATTTACCTTGAGGTTCTCTGGGGTTGTATTGACTGTATTGTTATAATCATTAAAATTAAATCTTTCGATGTTTTGTTTAACGGAAGGAAATTTTTCAATTAACATTTTAAGGTCTTTTGACCTTAACTTGTAAAGAATGCAATCGGTGTTGGCTACTGCTGAGGATTGCCGTTTGGAATTTTCGAGCAATTCTTTTTCACCAAAAAAATCTTTTTTATTTTTAGTGATAAAATCCCTTCCTCTTGCCCCTGTAAATTTCAGCTTTACTTCGCCCTCGATTACCAAATAGAAATATTGGCTTTTATCATCTGATTGGTAAATTATATCGCCCTCACTAAAACTTTCGAAATTTTTAGAAAGAGGCTTTAATGATTTTTTTGTTGAAATTCCTGTAAACAGTGCATTATCCGATATTGTATATGTATCTTTAACTGAGGACATCGCGATATGTTTTTATTCTAAGGGGATTATTCATGTAATAATATATTATATCAATAGTTATAATTAATTCACTTAAAAATGAAAATTAACTCATTATTATGTAGAAATACAAATATATGAGTTTCTTAAGTCTTTTTTTAATACTAAAAACAAATCACCTTTTGATGATATGTATGTTAAAATTTCCGAAAAAATCTTACCTTTGTTGTTACAAAGTAATGAAATTTGTACAATTTATATACCAAAATTATTCACTTTTAGAATCCAACACAAAAATTCTGCATCTTATTGAACGAAAACGATTTAATATTTCAGGCACAACAAGGCGATAGAAAAGCTTTAGCCGAATTAGTAAAAAATTACGAGCAAACAGTTTATAATTTCTCTTTTAAAATCTGCAGGGATAAAGAGAAAGCGGAAAACATAATGCAGGAGACTTTTCTAAGTATGGTGAAGTCTCTGTATCAATTCGACGGTAAGTCAAAATTATCAACCTGGCTGTATCGCATTGTTGCAAACCATTGCCTGATGCAGGCAAGAAAAGAGAAGAACAGGTCCTTCGTTTCACTTGATAATGAGGACAGTTTGTATGAAGATAAATATACTGCCGATTGGAGTTACATTCCTTTTAAAAGTGTTGAAAACGATGAAATGAAGAAGATTCTGGATGATGCTATTTCAAGGCTTTCACCGGAATACAGGATGGTTTTTTTATTAAGAGATGTTGAAGGCCTTTCAACTGAGGAGACTGCAAAGGCTACGGATTTATCGGTTCCAGCAGTCAAGTCACGGCTTCATAGAGCTAGAGCATTTTTAAGAAATGAAATAATCGAGGCATCAAAAAAATGAGTGAAGAAAAAGTTACCTGCAAAGAAGTAATGAAGCATATTTGCGAAAGTCTCGGCGAAGATCTGGAATCGGACCATTGCCGCGCAATAAAAGCACATCTTGACGAATGTGAAGGATGCCAGAGTTATTTCAAAACCGTTGAGCTTACGATTGATTATTATAAAAAATATAATGTTGAGCTTCCCGAAAAGGCACACAATAAGTTAATGTCTATTCTTAAGCTTGATGATAAAGACTGAATAATTTTTACAAATCTTCCCTTAATTGAAACCAAATTCATTTCAAATCATCACACCTATTTCGATAAATAAACTTTTTAATAATGGAAAATTTTCATTTATACTCTACATCATTGGAGTGGAATAAAGGCAGAATCGGAACTTTGAGCGCTCCGGGTTTGGATAATATTAAAATTGCAACTCCTCCGGAATTTGAAAAAGGAGTTCCAAATACATGGTCGCCGGAACATCTTTATGTAGCATCTGTAAATTCCTGTTTGATGACGACATTTCTTGCTATTGCAGAAAATTCGAAATTAAGCTTTGAGTCGTTCCACTGTGATGCGGTAGGGAAACTTGAAAAAGTCGATGGGAAATTTGTAATCAGCGAGATTGAATTGAATCCTCAGTTGGTAATTACTTTTGAAAAAGATACGGACAGGGCACTCAGGATTATTGAAAAATCCGAGAGCAATTGTTTAATATCAAATTCAATAAAAACAAAAATAATTTTATCCCCGGAAATATCAGTAAAAAAATAGGAGAAATAAATAATGCCGGTATATGAATATCATTGTACAAATTGCAATAAGAAGTTTGAAATTTTTCATAAATCTACGCACAGCAACGAAGAAGTAATTTGCCCGGAATGCAAATCGAAGGAAAATAAAAGACTATTCTCTACTTTTAGTGCAACATTTAATGGATCATCAGGAAGTTCTTCTTTCAGTGACAGCAATGATTCTGCCCCAACAGGCGGCTGTGCTTCTGGAATGTGCGGATTGAATTAACTATCTGATAAGTTTGGTAAGACTGAGTATCACTTCAATAAAATGGTTTTTATGGTTTTTGTGAATTTGTCTGTTTTCAGTCTTACCAAATAAACTCCGCTTGCCAGATTTTTTCCTTCGATAATAACAAAATACCTGCCGCGTTGCCGTTCACCCTCATAAATGGTTCTAACTTCTCTTCCGAGTATGTCGTAAAGTATTATAGAAACTTTTGAATCGACCGGCAATTCGTATTGTATCGTCGATGTAATGTTGAAAGGGTTGGGGAAAATTTGAAATTGGTAATCGTCCGTTAATTGTTCCAAAACAGGCATAGTTGTTTTAAATATACCACTATTATATGTCCCGATAAATAAAATACCATCTGATGTAGATGTCATACAATTAATATATCCCGGAGATCCAATGGAAATATCACCGTTTATATTCTCCCAGGTAGAGCCGTTATTAATTGACCTGAAAATTCCTTCTTCTGTTATAATAAAAAGATCACCTGTTTGATTACTATATATTGATTTAATATCGTAAAATTCTTTTTGACCGCCGTTTATCTGAAACCAGGATAAGCCATTATTTGCAGAATGAAAAATACCGCCATTGAATCGCGTCCCTGTCAGTATTTCACCGCTTGGAGTAATATTTAATGAAGTAATATATTCATTTGTTAAACCGGGATTATTATCATTCCAGCTTAATCCGTTATCCGTCGATTTCACTAATTCGCCCCAGCCGCCGATAAAAATATAACCATTCTTTTTTATTGTAATATCATTAACAAATAAACTATCAATTCCTATATTTACTTTTTCCCAAAGTTCTCCGTTATCAATAGATTTGTAAATAGAATACTGTGAAGCAGCATAAATATCATCGTTTGTATTGATAGCTAATGAATGTATAAAATTGCCCGTTATACCGAAATTTGCTTTAGTCCAGCTAATCCCATTATCCTGCGATCGAATGATACCTAAATCAGTGGCTGCAAAAATGTAACCTTGAGAATTTATTTCGATATCGTATGCCCAGGAAATATTACTGTTAATTAATTCCCAATGATTGCCTAAATCAGAAGACTTAAATATTCCGTTCGTAGTACCTGCAAATAAATTTCCATTTTTATCAAACCTTAATGTTCGAATTGATGTATTTAGGATCCCGGTATTATTCTGTTCCCAATCTTTACCATCTGTTGAAAAGTAAAATCCGTTTGAAGTGCCGATAAAAATATTCTCGATGGAATTGGTAATTAAATCATTTATGTACACGTATTGAAATTCATCGGTTACCTTTTCCCAGCTTTCACCTTTATCGGAGGACATATATATTAAATAATTCGAGCAAGCATAAATATTTCCGCTTCCCGATTCAGTTAAAATTAAAGGTGAAACCATATTCTGGTCATCGATTCTAATAAATCTCCAGCTTTCACCGTTATCAGTAGATTTTACAATGCCATCCGGTGTACCGGCAAATATATCGTCATCAGAATCTATCAAGATTGGCCAAAAATTATTTATAGTGTCATTTACGACTACGTGCTGCCATTTTAAACCCCCATCCCGGCTGAAGTAAAAACCATTAGCGGCTGTATAATAAATATATCCTTTGTAATCTATTCCAATCGAGAGAATTGAATAATGAATAGATGTATCGCTATTTATCTTTTCCCAGTTTTCACCATCATCGATCGATTTAAAAATACCGGAATCATTACCTAAATATATATTGTCCCCTTTGTCGATAAATAAGGCTTCTATTCCTAAATCATATTTTACATTAAAAGTTATGCTAATCCAATTTGTTCCCTGATCAGTAGATTCATATAACGCTTCATTTGTGCCTGCAAATATTTCTCCCTTTGTGTTTTTAGCCAGACTATGTACTTCAGAAAAAGGGAAATTTTTAATATGATCCCAGGTTTTACCTTTATCGATAGATTTAAATAATCCTTTACCTCGGGTGCCGGCAAATAAATTACCGTTATCGTCTAATAGTAATGAAAGAATATCTCCACCGTACGGTCCGTTTGTTTGATGCCAGGAAATTTGTGCTTCTGTTAGGAAGGTTAATATTAAAAATATTATAAAAATAAATTTCTTCATTTTTCTCCCTGCTTTGTGCCGCCTTAATTTTATTCTCAATATAAAATTATGAAATATTTTTAAATATTGAAATGTTGATATGGAATGATTTGGTTAATGTAAAATAAGTACTCTACCTTATTTAATGCAATTGTTTGAGTATGAAATTGGTAAGGTATATAATTTTCTTCTGAAACCTTATTGAATACCTTCCGGGATTCTTTATTTTCCGTGGTTCATTTTCACCGGTCGAAGACTCCGTTGGAGTCCACGGACTCTGACGAGATTTCATCCGGTGTTATTCACGTTCATCT
>CAZKUR010000005.1:54309-60571 GCA_964556005.1 uncultured Ignavibacteriaceae bacterium
AAGATCATTTCCTTAATATATCTGTAAATTTCTTAATTTCATTTCTAGTGCGATCAGGCTATGGATAGCTCATGATTTTCCGGCAACACGAAGTGATGCAATATGAATAACCATGTGTGAAACACATGGGGAAAAACTGAACATAAATCGAGTGAACTCTGAAAGAGTTCAATAGTGAAGGTGATGCAAATTAAAAAAGATAACACGCATTAAAGTCAATCTAATGTATTTGTAAAAGATTAGAATATTTCACTTAATTTAAAGCGCTCATTATAAAAGAAGGCTGATGATTTACCACTTAACTTAGAAACTGAAATTACGCACAACGCTACAAAACTGTCATTCTGAAAGAATCTTGTTATCATTTATGAGTCCGCTCTATAAAGGTTACTTTGATGAAAAAATGTTTTGATTATCGTTCAAATTCATAGACTAAAAATTCAATTTTAGGCTTCTTAGAGCGGATCTATACATAAAAACAAATCTTAATAAAATAATGAATTCGTCTAAAATCTGACAAGATTCCTTCTGAATGACTATTTGTTTTTGATTTCTACGTAACTTCAGTTAGAAACGTAAATTCCCGGTTGAAATTCTGAACGGGTACATTAAATAAAATCGTGTGACATTATTTTTAAATTCAATTGCAGGTGCCGGGAATTTAATATAATTCAATGATTGCCTGAACCAATTCCAGAACCATCCGCCGGTAGGTAAAAGCTTCACTAAATTATAATCGAGACCGATTATATATCTTCTATCTGCTAATTGATCAGGCGGACCGTTGGGAATTACGGCTGCATCTATTGCATCGGCGCCGTAGCCTAATCCTATATTCAGCCACGGTAGCCAATATTTTTTCAGGTTTGCCGGGAGTATATTATGTACATTTATCGACCACCAAAATGTTGAACTATTGTAATCGTCGATAAAAGTTCTCGGCCTGTTTATTACCGGCCTTCCAGTCCATTCGGAAGGAATATACTGCCATTTTGGTGTAATGTTTTGAAGTGCAGGGACATAATGCTGTGCAAGAAAGAACATAGAGCCCATTGCATCAAAGTACCAGTCGGAAGGACTGAAGCCCCAGCTTTTAGCAAAGCCGTCTTCCGTTTCAACATAAGTTTGGTACGCGATTCCAAGTAGTGATCCCCAATTTGTTGCATCATCCCAGGAAAGGCCAGAAGCAATTAATCCCTCACTCATTAAATAAGAAATAAAATAACCGCCGAATGCATGGCCGGCTTTATCAACCTGTAATGCGTATGACCAATCCTCTTCAAAATGAAACTTTCCTCTATCGCCGCTCCACCATGCATTTGCCTGATGAAAGTGAAGCCAAACAAGAGTTCCGAGATAAATTCCTCCCAGCACCATTGCGTTTGTCGGCCTGATCTTAGTTTGAAGATTCGGCAATGAACCGTCCAAGGTGTACCTTCGTTGTCCTGCATATGTAAATTTTTCAGCAAGAAGAAGTTTTGGATTCTTTAAATCTTTTGAATGAGATAATGTATCTGCATTTTGAGGAAGAATAAAATTGGGAAAAAATAAAATAAAGGCAGTCAAAAAAATAAAGTATAATTTTAGCTTTTTCGAGATGAAAGAATTATTAGGTATATCAGTCAAAGCAATTTTCCTTCAGTCATAATCCTTAATAAGCTCCGAATTTGAAAGTGAGTAAAAAATTTAATCCCTGTAAATCATCTTTCGTTATGTTATAAGTTTCTTTATAGCTTGAAATAATCCTATAACTTATTCCTGCATCGGCATGAAGCCATTTAAAAAGTTCTGCTTCAAAGTTCAACCCAGGCTCCCAAACTAACAAATCGACACTTCCGTATTTTGTACTTGATTTATTCGGATTATAGAATTCCACTCCGCCTCCTGCAAAAATCATATCAAAAGTTAAATTATATTTACTTTGAGGCAGAAGTAAAAATTCGAATTCAAGTCCGCCGTAATTGAAATTAAACATTAAAGATTGGCTGCTTTGTTCGATGATGTACGGCGATTTCACATCACTTGTTAAAGCATAAATCCCGGCGCCTAAAACAAATCTTCTATTTATTATCCAGCCGCCTTTCCCGCCAACCATTAAAGCCGGTTGATTGGCTAAATGTGTATATTTAAAAACAGGTGCGCCGAATGCTCCGCTTTCAAAACCTTGGGCATTAAGAGAGCCAATCAGCAGAATGCAAATTATTGATGTGCTATAATAAAATTTAATCAAACTATCGTATTTTCAGAATGAATAATTAAAAGTATGCTATATTTTTTATAAAGTGCTGACAATTTTACTTAAGATTTTTATTAAGAAAAGCATAAATTTCTTTCCATGCTTTTTCCGACACAGTCTTGCTGTAACCGGTTTTATTGCCCGGATTCATAAACGCATGACTCACGCCTTTGTAATCTATTATTTTATTTTTTATCTCGGCTTTATTCAAAGCTTCTTTAAATTCTTCAACTACTTTCGGAGTGAAGTTTGGATCTTTTCTTCCGAAAATTCCAAGGATAGGGCACTGAACTTTTTTTAGTTGATCTTGTTCGGTAACAGTGCTTCCATAATTTATAACACATGCAGCAAGGTTACTTTCATTCAAAGCGGTCAAGAGGGAATATCCTCCGCCCATGCACCAGCCGATCGAACCTATTTTTTGTTTATTTACTTTTTGCAAATTTGTAAGATAATTATAAGCTGATTTTAGATCAGTAATTGCTCTGTCTTTCGGAACACTCATCATCAACTCGCGTGCGACTTTAGGATCATCAGTTGATTTGCCCCGGTAAAGATCAATCGCGAGTGAGACGTAACCTCTCTTGGCAAAATCGTCTGCATTTTGTTTTACCCAGGGTACTAATCCCCACCATTCATGGATAACTATTAAAGCCGGGAACGGACCTTTGCCTTCAGGCTGTGCAAGGTAAGCTGAGACAGTATCATTTCCGCTTAAATATTTTAAAGTAGAAGTTTTAATTTTATAATTCTGTCCTTTTCTCTGACCAAATAAATTAGCGCAAGAAAAAATTATTACGGCTGTTAAAAGCGGTAAAAATATTTTTGAACAAATTGAACCCGGATTCTTTAGCATAATTCACCTCTCGTTTTGTTAATACTTTCTATTGTACTGCCACTGACACTTCTTTACCATAAACTTAACTGTCACGGACCATTCCGTGACAGTATAAAACCGAAATTTATCAGAATGCCACAACATGGGTGACCAAAAGGAAGAAAAAAGTCATTGCGAATGAGTCTTCGAGTGAAGCAATCTTTTATTTTTATATTTAAAATGAGATTACTTCGCTTCGCTCGTAATGATGATATCACTTTTTGGTTACCCATGCCGTGTAATGTTATTTATCTAATAGAGCTCTGTTAATCTTTTAATCGAGCACTTTTTCTTGGTTTTCTTATTTCAAAATTTTGAGAACTCGATTCACCGTTAAATTGAATTTCAATAGTATACTTGCCCGGTCTCAAATAGATTTTATTAGTTCCGGTCTTTTTGAATTTATATCTTTCCTTGGATTGTAAATTTTTATTTATAAAATCTTTATACTCATTTACATATATACTGTCGATAGTCAAATCATAGTTGAAATAATTTAAACCGTGATCACATGTATCATTAATTTGTTTCAGCAACATTCCGTCTTCTGTTTTTATTTTGATTTCAGGATAACCGTCTGCACCGGCGTAATATGTAAATACAAGTTTAGGCATATACGGTTTAGCCCATTCGTAGTGTTTGCTTCCCCAATTTTTGTTATAAGTTCTTGAAGAAACCGGGAATAAGTAAACTTTTTTTGAAAGAAGTGTATCGGTTAACTTTTCAATATAACTTACATCACCCACATAAAGTGATCTTCCGTGTGTTCCCACTACGATTTTTTTATCTCTCGGTTGAATCACAAGGTCATGAACGGGAACGGCAGGCATTCCTTTAAATAATCCCATAAATGAATTTCCTTTATCGAGAGATACATATAGCCCGTGATCCGTTCCTACATAAAGAATATTTTGGTTAACCGGATCTTCCCTAATTACATTAACTGATTCTTCCGGAAGATTGTCGCCGATTTTATCCCAGGTTTTCCCGTAATTTGTTGAACGGTAGATATAAGAATTGAAATCGTCCCAGCGGTAACCATTTAAAGTAACAAAAACGGTTGCTGTGTCGTATCTCGAGGCAATAACCCTGCTTACCCATAAATCCTGCGGCAGATCAACCGAAATTTTCGTCCAGGTACCACCACCGTCTTTTGTAACATAAACAAGACCATCATCGCTGCCGGTATAAATTAATCCGAATTTTAGAGGTGATTCGTCAATGGAAGTCAAAGTACCATAAGGAACGTTTCCGTCTTTCTTACCTTGAGTTAAGTCGCCTGAAATATATTGATATGTTTTGCCCTGATCCAGTGATCTCATTAGCTTGTTTGTACCCATATAAAAAATATCATGATTATGGCTCGACAAATAAATCGGTGTTTCCCAATTAAATCGTAATGGTTTTTCTCCTAAGTTAGGATATGGTTTTACGGGGTCTGTTTCATCTTTAGAAAGATTTATTCGATAATAATATCCGAATTGGAATCCGGCATAAACAGTATTGTTATCAGCAGTATCAACTGCTACATCCATTCCGTCGCCGCCGAGAATAGATTTAAATGCATTATGACCGGATGCGTACCATCCGTAACCCGGAACATTATCGCTTGGTCCCATCCACACTCCGTTATCCTGTAATCCGCCGAAAACGTTGAAAGGAGTTTTCATATCTACCGCCACCGAATAAAATTGTCCCACCGACGGTGTGTTGGCTTTAAAATAAGTTTTTCCGTTATCGTAAGAAATATTTAAACCGCCGTCATTGCCAACGATAAGATGACCGGGCCTGTTGGGATCGAGCCACAATGCGTGAAAATCACCGTGCAGATTTGCTGCATCGATAGATTTAAATGTCTTTCCTCCGTCTTCGGATTTTATTAATGGAACACCAAGCAGGAATATTTCCTTGTCATTATTAGGATTGACTCTTATTTCACCGAAATAATAACCGTATGAATAAAACATGTCATTAATAAAATTTTTATTCATTTTCTTCCAGCTTTTCCCGCCATTATCCGAACGGTAAACCTGTGCGCCGATTACAGGTGTTTCAAAAAGTTCGCTGTTTGCATCGCCAAGATAATCGACAAGAGCTTTTGGTTTTATTTTATTTTCTTTTATTAATTGAATTACTTTATCGACAGTATATTTTTCCGGGAAGTCGTGTCTATCCAAATAACTTGCAATGTCGGATTTATCGATTTTCAGAAATTCTTCTTCGGTCATCTTGATTAAATTTTTTCTGTTAAGTGCATACTTTTCTTTTGTAGTATCTTCAGGTCTTTTATTTTGATTATCAACAACTGCATAAATAATTTGAGGATTTTTAGGATAAACCGCCAAACCGATTCTTCCGATTCCTTCTCCAGTTGGGAAACCACTCTCTTTAGTTGTAAGTAAATTCCATGAATCGCCGCCGTCAATACTTTTATAAATTCCTGATGTTTTTCCTGCACCAATAAAATTCCATGATCGTCTTATCCTGTACCACATTGCCGCATAAAATATTTTGGGGTTGGAAGGATCAACTGCCAAATCAATAGCACCAGTATTATCGTTGATGTACAACGTTTTCTTCCATGTTTTTCCGCCGTCGGTTGTTTTAAAAATTCCTCTTTCTTTATTTGGCGAATAAAGATGTCCCAATGCAGCAACTAAAACTATATTAGGATTATCGGGATCGATTATTATTCTTCCGATATGCTGTGTTTCGGCTAATCCTACATTTTGCCATGTCTTCCCTGTATCGATACTTTTATAAATTCCAGTTCCCGCATAAGATGATCTGCTTGAATTATTTTCGCCGGTGCCTACCCATATTGTCTCTCCGTGCTTCCAATCGACAGCGATATCTCCGATAGTCATTGACGCTTGATTATCAAAAAGAGGTGAAAAGGAAATTCCATTATTTGTAGTCTTCCATAAACCACCGGATGCATATGCAACATAAAAAATTGTAGGATCGAAGGGGGAAACACTTATATCAACTACTCTTCCGCTCATCACGGTCGGGCCGATTGATTTTAATTTTACATTTTTCAATAAAGAGTTTTTTTGAAGATTTAATCTTTGTTGGTAAGCTTTAAACCTTTGATTGGCGGAAGTATATGGATAAGGATTTTTAGTCTGGGTGAATGAAATTGAAAT
>CAZKUR010000005.1:60671-84199 GCA_964556005.1 uncultured Ignavibacteriaceae bacterium
GATTGGCGGAAGTATATGGATAAGGATTTTTAGTCTGGGTGAATGAAATTGAAATCGAAAATAAAAGAAAAAGGGTAAATAAATATTTCATGAAATGACCTGGTTTATTTTAAATTCATAAATATTAAAAAAATTATAAAAATCTAAATTAATAAGCGGATATAATTATCAAAAAATTTATTCATTAATTTTAAATTCAAACCTCGATTCAATCCATTTGTCGGTTTCCGTATCCAGTGACTTTTCAACAAATAAAACATTATCATTTTTATCAATTAAAATAACAGTTGACGACCTTGTTCCGTAAAATTCATTTTTAATAAAAACGGGGGCGGCGATTCTTTCGATTTCGATACCAACACCTGTATCCGGAAGTTCATTATCGGGTGGCACGGTTGTATCGGAAAGAAGTTCGAATAATTTATCAACTGAAAGTTTATCATCTTTTATTATTTCTTTTAATGCATTTTTGCTTTTTACAACTTTTGTCCATGGAGTATCCAAAAGATGATTGCTCAAACCATAAACACCCGGTTTAAGCTTTTGCGGCTTTTCCAATCTGTTTGAAAAAAAATATAAGTCGCTTAATGTTCCTACAAGAAGATTGAAACCGTTATAATTTCCTGCAGCGTTTATTAAACTTTTTATATAATCCTCCGGACTTGTACTGCTTAATAAAAAATCTGTTGTGAGTTGTCCGCGTGAAGTTTTAGTTTTCTTTAATGATTCCGGGTCTCTAAAATTTGTAATTGCAGAGAACCTCCCGTTTTTTGAAATGCCAAGCCAGGTGCCTCCGGCTTCGAGATCTTTTCCGGCAAGAAGTTCCGGGTGATCATCCCAAAATTTTGCAGGCAAAGCCGGACGTTTGTAAAACTCATCCCGGTTTGCGGCAAGAATTAATTTATAATCAGGATGATAATTATTTGCAAAAACTATTAAACACATTTTTATTTTTCTTTATTATTAGAAGGGAAAAATTCTTTATGAAGAAAAGGAATTAACGCTGTTATTAAACCGGGGACGTAAAGACCTTTCCGGTGCATCTCCCCGTTAGTAAAGAAACCGATTGCTCCTTCTTTTTGCTTGGTATTATTCTTCCCGGTTATTTCATCCATAACATCTCCCAATTCTTTTCCGTTTAATAATTCTTTAATGATTGAATCCGGTAGTTGGAAAAGAGGTGAAGTGCCATAACCGAAATGGCTTTTTTTATCACTGATGCACATACACCCGAATCCGAACCATGTATTATAAATTTGGATTATCCCCCCTTCAATTCCTACAAAGAAATCTGCGTTATAGTTTTCCGATGAATTTAATTCCAGAAGCTCCTTCACCCTGTTTTTCGCACCGTCGAAAGTTTCATTATTAACAGGCTGAACCGGAACGCCGGAATTAACATTAACCCCAAGAACTTCAATATCCCGAAAATATTTAGAGAACGCTTCTTTTACGGAATTTATCTTTACAGGATTTTGAGAACCGACAAGAATTTTCATTGAGATCTTTTGTTAAAAAAATAAAAACGAATTTATAAAAAAGTACTTTTGTAAAATAAAAAAGCCTGCCGAATTAATTACGGCAGGCTTAAACATAAGAAAGAAATTTTTATTTATGAATTTACCACATCAACATCACTGCCGAATGCCAAATATCCTTTTAAATGCTCAGAGGATTTTTCAGGATGCGGATAGTACCAGGCAGCGTTCCACATAGTTTTATCATTTACGCGGATATTATAAAAATCAGCAGTACCTACATTTAAATCCACACGGTGAGTATAGCTTTTCTTAAAATATTTTTTATTTATGGATTTTATAGGGAAGAAATCTTTGCCGTTAACACTTTTAATTTTAGTGCTTTCGGCTAAAATTTCACCATTCCAAACTGCTTTGTGCATATTGAACTCCTATTATTTAAGAATTAACAAATAAGTGAAAAATATTTACACCATTTGCGGAAAAATTATAAGTTACCGGTAAAATGAATCGTCTTTAATATTAATAAATATTTTTACAAACAATTTCAAGAGAAAATTTGTTCTATTTGAGCATTTTTTAGAATAATTGCATTGACTTTATTGCAGGATTAAATATCTTTGAATGATTATTTTTAACTAAATTGAGGACTTTTATAAAATAAGCTACTACTTCAAGTTTTATCCTTCTCCAATACCTATATATTTTTTATACAGTCATTTATTGATAAAATTTAGGAGGTTGTGCTTGTTTTAAAATGATATCCTAATTTTAAAAATAAAATCTTTTTGAGCAAATAAATACTGGATAAATGAAACAATTCATCTCAGATTTTTTAGCGGGAAATTCGCTAACTTTTTTTTTAAAATTTTACACCGAGAAGTTTTTTCCTGTTTACCATCCGTTAGGGCAAATTAATTTTGTTTACATAGGAGCCGAGTATGAGTAAATATTCTACAATAATTTTAATACTATTTTTTGCATTTGCAAATTTTATTATTGCTGGTACTACCGGTAAAATAGCAGGAAGGATTATAGATAAAACAACCGGCGAACCGCTTCCTTTTGTTAATGTAATTATTGTCGGTACTACACAGGGCGCAGCTTCCGATATCGACGGATATTACAATATACTTAATCTTTCCCCGGATACATATTCGGTAAAAGCATCTGCTATCGGATATAACAGCATGGTGGTAGAAAATGTTAAAGTCTCAATTGACTTTACAACAAAGGTTAATTTTGCATTAACTCCTTCCAGCGTTGAATTAGGGCAGGAAGTTGTTGTAACTGCTTCAAGGCCGCTTGTACAAAAAGATTTAACTTCATCTACCTCAACCATCAATTCACAAGATATTCAAGCACTGCCGATTACCAGTTTCCAGGATGCATTGCAACTGCAGGCCGGAATTGTGAAAGATCAGAATGGAGCATTTCATTTTAGAGGCGGCAGGTCGGGTGAAGTTTCTTACTGGATTGACGGAGTTCCCGTAACAAATTCATACGACGGCAGCACAGTTGTCGACGTTAATAAAAATTCAATCCAGGAAATGCAGCTTGTTACCGGTGCATTCAATGCAGAATACGGACAGGCTATGAGCGGAATTGTCAACATAGCTACAAAATCAGGAGGCAATCAAACACACGGAAATATAACAGCTTACTCGGGAGCATATTTAACTCAGAATTCGGATATCTTTTACGGAACCCAAAAGGTCGATCCTTTTTCAAGCAGCACTCAAAATAAAATCGATTGGCTGGAAGGTTCGTTGAACGGCCCGATCATAAATGATTTGCTGTTTTATTATGCTGATTTACGTTATTATTATACCGGAGGCTATCTTTTCGGGCAGCGGAAATACAATACATCTGACATTGCAAATACTGTTGATGTCAATCCTGCAAATTGGGTAATCCAGCAAACCGGCGACGGCTCAGTTGTTTCAATGGCGCCTTTAATGGAAGGATATGCGCAGGGAAAGTTGACTTTGAAGCTCACTCCTGCTTTTAAAATTTCTTATGATTACATTTTGGATAATACCCGCGGAAAAAATTATGATTTTGCATATAAATATAATCCCGACGGATTATTAAGTAATTTCAAGAAAGGTTATTTAAATTCTTTAACCATAACCCATGCAGTGAGCAGTTCGACTTTTTATACCGTAGGCATTTCCAATTATTTTACCGACTATAGAGAATATCTTGATCAGAATTCATTTTCTCTTTCGGATCTTTTTACACGTAAGGATCCTTTTGATCAAAAATATGTACATACAAAACTGTTACAGCCTCCTGAAGCAACTTTTCTTACAGGCGGAACAAATATGGCTCATAATGTAAGGAATACAAATACATACGTTGCAAAATTTGATCTCACCAGCCAGATAACTAATAACCATGAAATTAAAACCGGAGTGTTATTTAATTATTACACACTCTTTCTGCATAATATAAATTTACATATGGGTCAGTTAGATAATAACCGCGATCCGGTAACAGACGGAAAAGCGTTTTTAGAATCTCCGGTTGTTATACCATCTATTGAAAGCCATGATAATTTACAATACCAGCACAATCCCTGGCAGTTTGCATTCTATGCACAAGATAAAATGGAGTACCAGTCTTTAATCGTAAATTTCGGTTTGCGCTTCGATTACTTCCATCCAGACGGCCAAGTATTGGCTGATCCTTCCGATCCTAATATTTACCTGCCGTTAAGACCGCAGAACCAGGACAGCGTTGTAGCACCCGGTGGAACGCATGCACAGGCTGTTGCTCAAAGGATGAAATATTGGTATAAAAATGCTTCCGATAAATGGCAGGTTAGTCCGAGGTTAGGAGTTTCTTTCCCGATAACTGATCGCGGTGTAATTCATTTTTCTTACGGTCTATTTTTCCAGCTCCCGTCATTTGAAAGGTTATACGAAAACCCGGGATATAAGCTTGCCGTCACCGGTGGAAATACAAGCCTTGGAATAATCGGTAATCCTGATATTAATCCGGAACAAACAACAAGCGGAGAATTAGGTCTGCAGCAGCAGTTAACGGATGATATTGCAATCGACATTACCGGTTATTTTAGAGATATAAGAAACCTGGCCGGAACATTGAATAAAATTCAGTATGTATTCGGCGGCTCAAAAATTTACAGTGAATATGAAAATACCGATTTTGGTTTTATAAGAGGAATTGTTTTATCAATTGATAAAAGATTTTCCGATGGTATCTCGGCTACTCTTGATTATACATTTCAATTAGCAAAAGGAAATGCCTCTGACCCGGCTGCTGCCTATAATTTACGGAACAGCGGCGTTCAAGCCGAGACTCAATTAATACCTCTTGATTGGGACCAAACACATACGGTAAACGCCACTTTCAATTATGTTGATAGAACAGCAAATTGGGGCGGCAGCGTAGTTTTTAGGTTCAGTACCGGGCAGCCATATACTCCGCAGAATATTACTAATGTAGGCACGCTGGTTTATAATTCCCAGAATAAGCCCTCAAATACCGATGTTGATCTTAATCTTTATAAGGACTTCACTGTCGGCCCTTCTACATTTTCGATTTTTTTGAGAATAAATAATTTACTCGATACTAAAAATGCTACACAAGTTTTTACCGATACAGGCCAGCCTGACTGGTCGCTCGAGGAGCAGCAAAAATTAAGAATCAATACTCCGTCCAAGATATCTTCGATACAAGATTGGTATGTTAGGCCGAATTATTATTCCGAACCGAGAAGAGTAGAATTAGGTACAACAATTTCATTTTAAGTTGCAGGTTTAAAAATGCGTAAATATTTTATAATCATCATATTGTTTATTTCAACCGGTTTCATTTTTGGCCAAGGTAACAGCAACTACATTCAATGGGCCAAAACGCACCGCGGCAATGCATTATATACGCGCTTTGGATTACTGAACGGAAATAGAACAGCAATTACTTACAGCAATGACGGTTCTATTGCTGGTACAAATCCCAGTGATCTTAGAGGATATTGGCCGTATCCTGCTACTCAGGACGGTTATATTGGTGATGTCGATCCTTTAGTCGGGATAGAATTGCCGATCCGGGATTATAATGGTGATGGAATTCTTGATACTCTTCATTCGGTTACGATTACTACTGGTCCTCGCACTGGCCAGGCAGCTAAAGTTGATCCGGTTGATGGACATTTTCAGGGCTTTGCACCGGAACCGGGATATGTTAATGCAAACCAGGATACCGTTGCTAAAAATACCGTGCGCAATTCATGGCCTTCTTTTTGGCCTGATAATCCAACGTGGCTGGATTCAACCGGGAAACCTGTTTGGGACGGTTACTTTGGTAAAGGTGTAGAAAGGGCAGATCAGGAAACTTACTGGGTCATGGACGATGCACCTGATAATAATCCTCAGTACAGGACAAATTTTAAATTTCATCCCGACTCAACAGATACCACAAGAAACGGTATGGGACTTTTAGTTAGTGTCAGAGGAATGCAATGGTCTCAAATTCAAGCGCAGGATGTTGTTTTTTGGCTTTATGATATTACTAATATTGGAACGACAGATTATACAAAAGTTTGCTTTGGAGAAGTGTTAGGCGGCTGCGTCGGCGATGTCGGGCAAAATTATACCGATTGCTCGGATGACTTAGGATTTTTTGATCTAAATAATAACCTGACATATAATTGGGATAGTGATGATCACACTAACGACCCATTGTGGATTCCTATAAATCAAGTTCTTTCCGGTGTCCGGCGGAATACGGGATTTGCCGGTTATGCATATCTTGAAAGCCCGGGAAACGGTTATGATGCTATTGATAACGATAATGATGAAGTAGATCCTACCAGCCCTGTTTTCCAGGAATCTGATTTTCAATTCAATTCAAGTATTAATGGATATGTTTCTTCCCGGACCCTTCATAAAAGTGATCCCGGCCCGGATCCCAACTGGCCGGCAAACAAAATAGTTTTAATTAATCCTTCAACCTATGAAAGGACAGTTGTTCTTTTAGATACTTTGCTTCACAGCTTAACAGATACTGTTACTGTTTATTCTCAAGGCCAGCCGTTTAAAATTTACGACGGTGTAACTGTAACTGAAATAATAAATAACGGAATAGATGATAATCTTAATGGATTGATAGATGAAAATCATGATTTGCATTATAAAAGAATATTTAAAAATAATAACGGTGTAATTATTAAAACCGAAATCAGGCCGTTGGCGTATATAAATTATTTAACCGGTCAGGGAACAACCAATACACTTATTGATGAAAAAAGAGATAGCGGTCCAGGAACAGTTGTCTCCGGTTATGTCCCTGATTATTCTCAGCCGCCTGATCCTGTAACAGGAAAATATCCCGGTGTTATTAAGTCCCACTGGTCAGGTGATGAAAACGGTGACTGGAATCCTCTTAAGGATGATTTAGGCGCCGATGGTTTGCCTGGTACTCATGATATGGGCGAAGGCGACGGTATGCCCACTTTAGGTGAACCGCATTTCGATAAAACCGATGTTAATGAATCCGATCAAATTGGACTTACGAGCTTTAACTTTTTTAATCAGGCTCAATCTCCACCAATGAATAATAATGAAATTTTATGGGGTAGAATGAAACCTGGATATTTTGACGTAATTCCTCTTTTACCTCAGGACGGAGATTTTATTTACTCTTCAGGCTATTTCCCGTTGCTTTCGAACAAGACGGAGCGTTTTTCATTAGCATTGGTTTTTGGCGCTGACAGCTCAAATATTTTTAAGAATAAAAGAATTGCTCAAAAAATCTATAATTCTAATTATGATTTCCTAAAACCGCCGCCAAAACCAAAATTAACAATCGTACCTGGTGATAAAAAGGTTACATTGATTTGGGATTCCAGAGCTGAGAATTATGTTTCTTTCGAGGGTTATAAAATATACCGTTCTACCGATCCGGGTTTTACCGAAGGAGGTGGAGAACCGATTGCAACGTTCGATGCTAAGGATTCCGTAGCCGGTTATTTTGTTCCAACAACACAAGATCTTGCTGAACTTCCCAGATTCTATCTTGGAAACAATTCGGGATTAGTTCATACATTTGTCGACGCAAATCTTCAAAACGGCCAGCGTTATTTTTATGCTGTAACCGCTTACACTTCCGGTGATCCGAGCAATAACTTTTACCCTGCCGAAGATCCCAAGTACGTAACTATAAACAGCACAGGATCGGTCAGTTCCGATGTGAATACCGGTTACGCAATTCCAAGAGCAACGGTTGCCGGGTATCAAGGCCCTGACGCTCCGAGTTTACTTGGTCCGGTTCCGGGAACTGTTCCTTTTGGTACAGGGAAAGTGTATTTATATGTAGTTAATCCCAGCCAGGTTAAAAATAAGACTTACCGTGTCGCTTTCTCCGATCAAGTAGTTAATTACATTCCCGTAACAGAAGATTATTATGTTATAGATTATACAAACGGAAGTCCATCGGATACTTTAATAAAAGCTCCGCTTTCCTCAATGGATACCTTGAAGGGCGATTATGATAAATATATATTTGACGGAGTATATCTTTCGGTTGAAAATAAATGGACGGTTAAGTACGATACTTCCCTGTCTAAATGGAATAAAATTCATCCGACAAAGGATTATAAAATTTCATTTAATCCGTTTGTTGCTGCAAATGTAAAAGAAAAGGGCATAGCATATCCCAGGGATTATAACTTAGTGTTTGATCAATCTCATACGGCTGCCGATACTTCGACTCAATATACTATTACATACAATAATCAGCCTTATGTTATACAGAAAGCGAATACGAATTTTAAAATAATTGATCCGTTAAATAATGAACCGGTAAGGTATGCCTATCTTGACGGAGGGAATGATGGTATGTTCTCTTCTCAGGATAGAATAATCTTTTTGCAAAATACAAAAACTGCTGCAGGGCAGGACACTACAATTATAACCTGGTTATTAACAGTAGCAGGTGCGGATAGCGTTAGTTATCATCCAACAACAGGTGATACATTAAAAATAAGAGTTTCCAAACCATTCTCGAAACAGGATCAGCTTGAAATTACAACTACATCTGCATCGGTTAATAACCAGCTTGCATCATCGCAATTGAATAAAATCCGGGTGGTGCCCAATCCTTATATTGCTACTACGTCACAAGAATCACCGCTGCCTCCTACCATCACCAGCGGGAGAGGCGATAGAAAAATTTCCTTCATTCATCTTCCTAAAGATTCGAAGATTTATATCTTTACAGTTAGAGGAGAACTTGTAAGAACTTTGCAAATGCCTTCTAATCAGAGCATAAATGACGGAACTGTTGACTGGGATTTGCGCAGCAGGGAAAATATAGAAGTTGCTTACGGAGTTTATTTTTATCTTATAGATGCTCCGGGTGTCGGTAAAAAGACCGGTAAACTCGCTATTATAAAGTAAGAGGTTTTTATGAAGAAATTTATATTGATTTTATTTGGAATGATTTTAATCGGAACCGTTTATGGGCAGGATAAAGTCGGCACAACCGCCGCACCTTTCCTGGGCATTGGCGCAGGGCCTAAAGCTATCGGGATGGGAGGAGCCTTTGTCGCCGTTGCCAACGATCCGTCGGCTTTATACTGGAACCCTTCCGGTATTTCGAGAACCGGTCAAAATGAATTTTTATTCGAACATACAAATTATTTAATCGGAACAAGCTATAACTTTTTTGGAGGTGTAATTGCACTCGATGCAGATAATGCAATTGGTGTAAGTGTAACTTATCTTGACTACGGTACAGAAGATGTTACCACAATCGATTTGCCGGACGGAACAGGACAAACCTGGTCTGCAAAAGATATAGCAATCGGTCTAAGCTATTCGCGGAATTTAACCGACCGCTTTTCAATCGGCGGTACTGCTAAAATGATAATGCAGCAAATTTGGCATGAATCTGCAACCGGGTGGGCTCTCGATGCAGGGCTATTATATACCACTCCATTTAACGATATGAAAATCGGGATGGCAATATCTAATTTCGGTACGGATATGAAAATGACCGGTGAGGATTTATACGTTACCCATAACCCTGATCCATCGGTAGCAGGCGATAACAGTAAAATCCCTGCAGAATATTATACCGAGAGCTATCCGCTGCCTTTGTTGTTTAGAATCGGGTTATCGATGGATGTTATAAAATCAGAAGATAATACTGTTACTCTTGCTGTCGATGCTTTACATCCTAATGATAATGCACAAAGCGTGAACGTTGGAGGCGAATATTCCTGGAATAAAACTATTTATGCAAGGGTTGGTTATAAGTCCATGGGAATTCCAAGTAGCGAAGAAGGTTTAACTGCAGGCTTTGGATTGGCATACGAGGTTATGGCTAACGTAACTTTTAAGCTTGATTATGCTTATGAAAATTACGGAATATTGAGTAATATTCAGAAGTTTGCTTTATCAGTTAGTTTTTAATGAATTGGATACCTATTTTAACTTAAAGAATTAGTTAAAGAGTTTTCATTCACAATGGAAAAGAGAATCACTATTTTTTATTTCTGCAGTTCTTAAATAATTGGTACAAAATAAGAAAGGAGTACTTTATGATAAAACGGATAATAACCATTGCAGCGGTTCTGCTGGCTTTTGGTTATACCAGCAATGCGCTTGCTTCCATAGATGTTACATTTCAGGTTCATATGGGAGTCCAAATGCAACTGGGTAATTTTAATCCCGCTACGGATACCGTTTACGTTCGCGGAGATTTCCAGACAATGGCTGGGGACACAGCCAACTGGTATGGAGGTATGTTTCGTTTAACACCTTCAAGCAGTAACGATTCAATCTATACCATCACTGTAACTTTCCCTGATTCCGCTGCAAGCAAAACAATTACTTATAAGTATGTAATTGATTGGGGCGGTTGGGAAAATAATAATCGGACATATGTTGTAACTTCAGCTGCAACTCAGGAAATCCCACTTGTTTATTTTAACGATGTAGCCACTTTTGTTACAGTTAATATAACTTTCGAAGCAGATATGGAAAATTTACTGAATGAAGGCTTCGTACCCGGTACTGATTCAATGGAAGTAATGGGAGATACTTCTCCATTAACATGGACTACCCCAGGAGCTGTTTTACAACAGGACCTAATCAACCCAAATCTTTTTTCAGTAACCTTGTCTTTCACAGGACAACCGGGAAATCCTATAAATTTCAAATTCCATGGTGATCCTGCTAACCATTTCTCAAATGGCGGATGGGAAAGCGGTGACAATCATGTAATATCCTTCCCAAGTGCAGATACTACAGTTGGACCGCTTGTTCCTAACCTTCATATTGCAACCCCAACAACAGGCGCAGATACGGTTTATTTCCGTGTTGATATGAATGGAGCACATGAAAGATATCATAATACATTGATTACCGGTTTACAAAGTGTTTGGATTGGTGGAGCCGCTCTTCCGCTTCAGTGGCCATCAAACTGGACATTTCCAGATACAGCAAGCATTCTTATAAAAATGTATGATGATGGAACCCACAGCGATTCTACAGCAGGTGACGGCATTTATTCAAATATGCTTGTTTTCCCGATAGGTACGCCTGGATTTGTGGAATTCAAATACGGTGCTGTTTTTAACGGCGTAGATACTTTAAATGGTGGCGCAAGCTATCTCGATAATGAAGCCGGGTTTAGTCAAAATCATGGTTTAACTTTAAATCTTGCCGGCGGAACAGTGTATAGAAATAACAGTTTTGGAGATCAGATTACTGCGGTTGTTCAGCAGCAAACGTCTGAAATTCCTAAACAATATACACTGAGCCAGAATTATCCGAACCCGTTTAACCCGAGTACCAAGATAAACTATTCCATTCCAAAGAGCAGTGTTGTAACATTAAAGATCTACAACATTCTTGGACAGGAAGTAGCAACATTGGTTAACGGTTATCAGAATACAGGTAAATATATCGCTACATTCAATGCTTCGCAGCTTGCAAGCGGCATTTACTTCTACCGCTTACAGTCGGGCAATGTATCATTGACGAAAAAAATGATTCTGATGAAGTAATATTTGTAAACTTCAAGTCTGCACTTCGTTATTCAATGTGCAATACTTGAAGCCTAATTAGGACAATGTAGAATCAGTAATATTAGAGATGACATCTTTTTCTGCCTGGGGCAGACAAATTATAAGATGTCATCTTTATTTAAGAGAATTTTGTTATTCTGAAAGGGCCGTTGAAAAAACGGTCCTTTTTATTTTAAATTTTACAAACGCTAAAAGATAAAACAGAGTGCCAATATCATATTAAGTGGATTGAATACTATAGGTTGAGCAATTAATTTTGAAGAATATTAATTTAAGATTTATTGAAAGTTCCTGAATGAATTTTAAGCAGATAATTTTTTTATTTTTTCTATCATTTCTTATTACTTTTATTCCTTCTCGTACTGTTATAGCACAGCATGATACTCTTGCCATCGTAAACGGTGAGCCGATAACCAGCGATGAATTTATCGACCGGTTTGAATTATCTGTCTATCCCGGCAAAGGGCTTAATGAGGATTTGGATAAAGCAAAACAGGGCTTCCTTTATTCCATGATTGCTGAAAAGCTTCTTTCAAATGAAAATTCAATTTCGGTGAAAGATCCCGATCCGGATGAGAGTTTCCTAAAAAATGAAATTGAATCGATCTTCCTTCGTGATGTTTTATATAGGAAAGAAGTTTTATCAAAAGTTAAGGTAACCAAAAAAGAACTTGTGGAGGGAATAAAGTATTCAAGTTATAATTATATTGTAGACGCGTTCTATTTCCCCGACAGTCTTTGGGCAAAAGGATTTTACGATAATATAAATAATAAACCGCAAAGATATGTTTATCATTATACCGATAGTTTAAATATTTGCCACGATACGCTTGAAATCGGTTACGGCGAATCAGATGAAACAATCGAGAATGCTTTTTTTAATCAAAAGATTGGTTTTAATTCAATGCCGACAAATACTGTCGATGGATGGGTGATATTCAGAATTATTGATAAAAAGTTGAATACTAAATATTCTGCGCAGCCTCCCGGGAAACGATCACAAATGGTGCATGATGTTATTGCATATAGGAAAGGTTATAGAATAGGGCGTGATTATTTAAATTCGGTCATGAAGGGTGTAAGTGTTAATGTAAATTACCGGATATTTAATCCTCTTGTGTACAAGATAAAAAGTATCTTGGCAACTCATCGCCCTGCCAGCTTTGATAAAGGTTATTATCTCAGCCGGGAGGAACTTATAAATTTAAAAAAGAATTTTTCTTTTGATCCGAGGGCACCGATGCTGAAATTTAACGGCGGTGAATTGACCTTAGGGTACATATTCGACAATTTATCTCTTTCCGGATTTTCTCCCGTAGATACTTCTGTAAATGATATAACCTTTTCTTTACATATGGCACTAAAATTTATTGTACAGAATTATTTTCTCGCAAAGCACGCGGAGAAGATGGGACTTCAAACATCGCAGGAGGTCAAATACAATACACAAATGTTTTTAGATGCGTACCGTTCTAACCGTTTAGCAAATAATATCATCGATACTGTTAAAGTAACATCGGATGAAACGAATGATTACTTTGAACATCACAAGGACGAAGTTTTAAAGGATATTGAACTAAGGGTGCAAATATATACTCTCGATAATCTTGATGAAGCTGCAGCAGTTTTAAATAGGTTGGATAAAATCAAAAATCCTTTGCAGGATACGACCGGGGCAGTTTGGCTGCATGCTTACCAGTTGAGTGAACTTGGCGCTGTTATTGCTGAATTGAAAGACGGCGATATTTACGGGCCGTTATTTATAAAAGGTAAATACACTATTTTCAGGCTGCTCGAAAAAAGATCGAATATCTCGCAGAGAGAAATCAGCAACAGCATACAGGCTGCGAAGGAGATGCTTCTTAACCAAAAGAGAAATGAGGTGATGAGTAAATACCTGGCAAAGTTAGCCTCAGAACAATCTACAAAAATATTTATCTCCAAATTGAAGGAGGTAGATGTAACCCCGATTCAAATGTTAACATTCAGGTACATAGGTTTCGGAGGTAAAATTATTGCGGTTCCATCATTATATCCGCATGAGGAATGGGTAAAATATTTAAACGATAAGAAGAATTTATTTCCTTAATTACTAATATGAATCTGTTACTTGACGCATTAACAATCCTAATTATAAATTTACCGTTCGGCTATTGGCGGGCTAACGTAAAAAAATTTTCATTGCAATGGATACTTGCAATACATCTTCCTGTTCCGGTTGTAATTGCAATAAGAATTCTTTCGGGACTTGGCTTTCAATTGTACACTTACCCGGTACTTGTCGGTGCATTTTTTATCGGGCAGTTTGCCGGTGCGCATCTTTTTAAGTGGAGAAAAAACAAACCAAAACTCCCCCTATCGTCATGCCTGGTCTGCGATGTATATAGATCTCTTAAAGTAGAGGATAACAGCGAATAATATTTTAACTAATTACTTTTCCTAAAAACCTGTCTACCTTGTAGTATTTTATTGATAGAATAAAGAAGGGGAGGGGGAAGATTAGAAAGAAATTCTCAGTGCTGATTATAGCAAGAGAATAGTAAAATCCAAATGTAGTAATTTTATCTATTAAACCCAGAAGTGCAGGAAACATCAACAGTATTCCGGAAGCAAAAAGTACCTCCTGCAAATCAGCAGCTAAATAACCTGCAATAAGGCTAATCAATATCAATGTAAATATAAACCATGCGGAGTGACTAAATAAAAACAAATTCAGTACCGTAGGTTCTTGCACTAAATAATTATTTAGGGAAAAAGATTTGTAAAGAAGAATTAGAAAAACAGCTAAGAATAAAGTTGTTGCAGTAAATATGATTAACCGCAGTATGGAATTCTTAAAAAAATAAACGATAAAAACCATGAGAGGTATTAAAAAGATTATTGAAAAGAAAATCAGTATCCCGTTCAAAAATGCAAACACGAAAAATATGAAATTAATTTCAGCATTATTTAAAGACCGGTCGGCAAATATGATTAATGATGCCATAATAACCGGTATCATAAAAAATTTAGCGGCGAGATAAAAATCGAGATACTGCTGAAAGAAATATAAAATGACTACGGAGAGAAGAGACAGCATCACAATAATAGTGACGCTCGTATCGGAAATATCAACAGGCCTTTCAGTATCTTTCCTTTTAGTTAATAAATTACCTAATACTGCAATCAATCCGAAAACTGCAATTAATGTTAAAAAAGTAATAGGCAGAGGATAATTTGTAAAATCAAAGAATATTTTGAATAAATAGATTGAAACTGTGAGAGAAATAAAAAAAAGTGAGATGACGTTTATAAAATGTTTGGAGGTGAACATATTACCAGCTTAATATCACAATTTGATGAAGATTGAAAAATAAATCGATTAACATTTTTAATTTTGTTTTTAGAATTAAAAAATAATAAATGAGCCTGCTCTAAAAAAGTAATATTTTTAAAAATACAATTTGAATTTACTAAAAAATAGTAAACAAATTACTGAATAACCTTTTAGCTATGCTTCACGAAACGTTTCGCATAATGAAGATTCGGCTCATAAATATTACGGACAAAAAACGGAAAAAAAATGATAGACAGCATTTCGGAAATTAAGGTTAAAGATATGGACGGTGAAATAATACCACTTTCCTCTTACAAAGATAAAGTTCTGCTTATCGTCAATGTAGCAAGCCGGTGCGGATTTACTCCTCAGTACAAAGGTCTCCAAATGTTATACGACACTTATAAAGATAAAGGGTTTGAAATCCTTGGATTTCCCTGCAATGATTTCGGAAAGCAGGAACCCGGAACTAATGATGAAATAAAACAATTTTGTTCTTCAAATTATAATGTAACTTTCAAAATATTCGATAAAATAAAAATATTAGGAGCCGGTAAAGAACCTCTTTACCAATTATTAACCGATAATAATATTACCGGGCATTCGGAAGTAAAATGGAATTTTGAAAAATTCCTGATATCCAGAGACGGAAAAATAAAGGCCCGGTTCAGAAGCTGGGTGAGGCCTACCGGCAAGAAAATTACTTCATCAATAGAAAAAGAACTCGATAAGGAATTTCATTGATCCATGTTATTTCATGTGGCTGATAAAGAGAAAAAAAAGTCGTTGCGAATTTATCTACAAAGGGTAGACGAGTCTTCGAGTGAAATCCGCTTTGCCCGTCAAAGACGAGGTCTCGCCTATAAAGGCGGACGAGATCTCGCTCGTAGAGTCCGCTTGACTCTACGGTCCAAGACTCCGTTTGAGTCTACGGACTCTAACGAGAGTCTAGCGACCGAAGGCGGACAATCTTTTGTTTTTATATCAATAATGAGATTACTTTGCTCCGCTACTAATGACAATTATTAGTTTTTCGTCATTACGAACCCGGCTTCAAGTTGTTTCGAATAAGATAGTCGGGTGAAGTAATCTCTACCATTATATTGATAAAAAGTGAGATTATCCGCCTAAGGGCGAGACCTCGCTAGGGCGGGTTATACCCGGTCAATACTTAAGTCTGAACTATGTTGGATGCGCAATGGCACTAGTCACGATTTTCATCTTTTAGAATGCGATTACCTGGTCAACTTTAAGTCTTGTCATTAATTTGATAAATAATGGAAATGCATTTTTGGGTAACTGGTGATGACAAAATTACTTTTTAGTCAGTCACAAAGATGTTGTCTTTTAATATATTTTTAGATAGATGAGATAAGTTAGTCTTTACCTAATTCTTTTTTAACCTCCATCTTTGCGGCAATCAAATCGCTGTGCTCCATATTTAATGTTAGCCTGATTTTCCTGATCAGGTTATCTTCGTAAGAATCTAATTTCTGGTCGACAAAAATCAGTCTCCATAAATTTTTAAGCAGTTCGAATTTTTCTTCGTTGCTGAAATTTTTATCAATCAGAGATGTAAATTCATAAATGCTGACACTCTGCTTAACTCTCTCTTCTGAAAGGTTAAATAATTCATCGGCTTCCTGGTCGGTAAGATTAAAAGTTTTTTTCATCAAGGAATTTATTTCTTTTCTTTCCTGGTCAGTAAATTCGTCGTCAGCCATTCCCATTTCAATATACAATGCACAAGTTGCAACTTGAATCCTTCTTATATCGCTTAAATTTCTCATGCTGCTGTCGTAAGGTCCAACTGTTGCCGACAAAATCTTTTTTAAAGTATCGAACATATTCTTTCCTTTTTATTCGGTAGTTGTTTCTATTTTCGTTTCTTCAATTGCTTTCGGAGGTCTTTCATATAATATAGTTAAATCATTATAAATTTTTACGAGATGTTCCGAAACTTGATTCCATGAAAACCGCCAGGTCCAGTTTCCACTTGGTTTGCCCGGAAAGTTCATTCTCGATTCGCCTCCTAAATTTAACATATCCTGCATAGGTATAATAACCAGATCGGCGGTTGATGCATATGCTGTGCGAATTAATGTAAAGCACATCTCGTCGCCATAATAGTTCAGGTATCTCTGCGCATGCTCGTAAATATCGTTATCGTTTTGCTTTTCTTTTTCAAAATATCCTCTTGTTGTATCGTTATCGTGTGAGCCGGTGTAAACCAAACAATTCTGAATAAAATTATGAGGAAGAAATTTTCTTTCCATTCCTTTACCGAAAGCAAACTGGAGAATTTTCATGCCGGGGAAATTGAATTTGTCTCTTAACGCTTCAACTGATTTTGTGATGACGCCTAAATCCTCGGCGATGATAGGAAGTTCTCCCATATATTCTTTTACAGTATTGAAAAATTTTTCGCCTGGTGCTTTTACCCATCTTCCTTTTTCGGCTGTTGATGCACCTCCCGGAATTTCCCAGTAAGCATCAAATCCGCGGAAATGATCTATTCTGATTATATCGATGAGTTCAAGCATTTGTTTAAATCGTTGACGCCACCAGAGAAAATCGTCTTCTTCCATCTTCTTCCATTTATACAAAGGATTGCCCCAAAGCTGTCCGGTAGCGCTGAAATAATCCGGCGGAACACCGGCAACAAACTGCAAATTACCGACATCGTCAACGGAAAAAATATCTTTATGCGACCACAAATCTGCACTATCGTAAGCAATAAAAATCGGCATGTCCCCGATAATTTTTATTCCCTTACTGTTTGCATAATACTTAACTTCTTTCCATTGCTTGAAAAACTGGAATTGAATGAATTTATTATATTCGATTTCATCCGCTAATTTTTCTTTCCATTTTTTCAAACCATCCGGACTACGGATTAATAATTCTTTATTCCACTTTGACCAAACTTTCCCGCCGTGAAAATCTTTTGCCGCCATGAATAATGAAAAATCTTCGAGCCATTCTTTTTCTTCATCGCAAAATTTTTTAAAAATTTCTTCAAAGCCGTTATGATTCTTTTTGTAATTATTATAAGCGGTTCTGAATATTTCTTTTTTAATATTAATGATCGAACCGTAATCTATCTTGTGAGGATCATAGTTGTTACTATTTGATAAATAATCATCATTTAAAAAACCGTCTTCTTTAAGTTTTTCCGGACTTACCAACAATGGATTACCTGCAAAAGCGGAAAAACATTGATAGGGTGAATCACCGTAACCGGTAGGCCCTAACGGAAAAACCTGCCAAAGTTTCTGTCCTGATGATTCTAAAAAATTTATAAAATTAAATGCTTCCTTCCCGAGGTCGCCGATTCCGAATTTCCCCGGTAATGATGTCGGATGAAGCAGGATCCCCGCTGATCTTTCAAATCTCATACTAATCTCAAATTTTTTACGTAAAAATATGATATGAACCGTGGAAAAAAAAATCTAATAACTACTTTAGTGATTATTATAATAAAAAAAGGCTGCCTATTATAGGCAGCCTCACCAAAAATAGTTTATCTGATTACTTACATTCCGAATCTGTAAGCAACTCTTGCGCCGATATAATTTAAATTACTGATTAAGTTGAATGTTCCTGTAACATCGATTGCATTTTTAGGACCAATAGGTATTTCATAACCGGCACCAACTGCAAATGCAAATTCTGTAGAACTTCCGGAAGCGCTGAAGGTATATGAATATCCCGGGACAGTAGATGATGATGTAGCATTGGCATTGAAAATTTGGAATCCGATTTGAGCAATTGCATATAATGGATTTTTAGGAGTAAAATAATATTTTGCTCCAACCATAATAGGTATATCCGAATAGCCATAGGATAGAGTATAATAAGGCGTGGTAATATCTTTTCCGCCGTATTTTATATATCCGGCCGAAACAATACCGGTAATATTCGGTGTAAATCCCATTTCATATGAAACTGTACCGCCAATTCCTATACCTGCATTATCTCCAAATGTACCCATTGGTAAGGATAAATTTAATCCAATTCCAATATGATTTTTTGGTTGTGCAAAGCCAAATCCGGCAGCAAATATTGTAACTACAAGAACAGTTAAAAGTTTTTTCATTTCTCACTCCTTTTTGTTTATTAAATGAATTAATTAAGTACGGTTATTGTCCTTCGACTTATTTCTGACCCCCTTAAAATTTTAATTAAAAACTTTACTTAATAGCAAAATAAAATCGATTTTTTATTTGTTCCTCTCATCTGATTTATGATCTGAAATAAAGATGATATTTTTCTGCTTCCCTGGTTAATACTTTCTTGTGAATTTTAATTTTAAAAAAGATATTGTTCTAAAATAATGACATATATTAAAAACTCAAACAATTAACAAAATATTTTTAAATTTAGGTATTCATATGCCTTTCTTCAGCAATTTTCCTAATTTTTGAAGCAATCTCCGGGTAGTCTTTAATTATGTGATTGAATACCTGCTTATCTAAAATATAAAGGTCGCTGTAGGTAACGGTCCTTATGCTGGCTGTTCTTGGATTGTTGGTAAATAAAGCTATCTCGCCGAAAAAATCTCCGTCGCTAAGTGTATTAACTGCGGATTTTCCGTCTTCGGATAAGACCTCCAGGCTGCCTTTAATTATTAGGAACATTTCATTTCCACTGTCGCCTTTCCTGAAGATGAAATCACCGGGCGTGAATACTTCAGGCCTCAGATGAAGCGATACTTCGTTTAAGAATTTATCGCTTACTCCTTTGAACAACGGAATCTTTTCGAGCAGTTCACGTTTTAATTGAAGAGAAACTTCATTCCGTAAATTCGATGGAAGTGTCGATAGAAAAACTGATTCGTCAAAGCCGAGTCTCTGTTTCCATATATATGCATAATAATCTCTAATTCTTTTTTGAAGAGAGAAAGGAAGCTTTCTAAATTTAACAAAAGACTTCAACCCTTCGATGTTGTGCATATAATGAACTTTTGCAGGATCTCTTTTTGAAAGGATGCTTGCCACATTACCAATTACAAAACCGTAAACTGCGACACCAAACAACATAACTACAATTGAATAAAGTATCTGGTAATTTGTGGAAGGAATAGTCTCTCCGTACCCAACAGTTGTTAAAGTTTCCACGCACCAGAAAAGCGATTTCATATATTTTGTAACATTATCTAATCCGGCCTGCTGGTTATGAATTGCAAGCCAGCCGCACGTTAGCCAGTGAGTAAGAAATATCAGCCAGAAAACAAAAAATGCAAGACTCAGGTAATCGCTAACTTTCAAGAGCCGCTGTCTTAACTCATGCATGTAATCCGCGACTCTAACAAACTTAATCAATCTTAATAATTCGAGAACCCCGGTTCCGGTAATTATGCCGAAGGGAATTGCTGAAATAATATCTATCAACAATCTAATCGAAAATCCGTTGTTAGGTTTAACGGTATTTAACTCTATGCGTATCTGTGCTTCTTTTTTTTGATTGAAATAATTTACGAATATATCAGCTGTATAAATTATCGTAATTAGCCAGCTTACTATTTCATATTGAATTTTATATTCGAGATTAAGTACAAGCTTAAGCGGAATGTAAATGGCAAGAATTACAGTGCTTATAACGATTACGGTACGCCAAATTCGAATTGGTAAATTATTCCATGTCATAAAATAAATTGAAAAATTTTAAAATATTATTTGCCCGGCAGAAGTTTGAATTTAAGATAAATCATCAGCTTATAAAATACATATTGTTAGTACAATTGGAAAGTAAAATATTAATTTTTAAGTCTCTTAAAAATATAACACATTTTGTCTTTTTAATGTTAGTATATTTGTTGAAATGTTTAATTGTATATTTTTCTTAGCTAAGAAAGGTCTGTTGAGACAAATAAAAGATTCAAATTAAATAAATGCGCAAACCGGTTCAGAAATCAATCGACAAGTAAAAGTTAAAAGCCGTAAACTAAACAGGGAGAAAAATTATGAAAAGAATCATTTCAAATATTCCGGCTGTACTTGTAAGCTTAATAATTTGCAGTTCAAATTCATCGAATCAATTAAATGCACAGAATGTTATCTTCAACCGTGTGAACGAACATAATGAAAATGCATTCACTGTGCTTGTACCTAAAGGCTGGCAGATCGCAGGCGGCATTTTCCGGGTTGATCCATCGAGACAGGGAGGTGCGGCACAGTCGATTGCAGCAAAAGTAGATTTTGCTGTAAAAAAAGATGCAGCCGGAACGGTAATGATTAGATGGCTTCCTGATGTTCTGTTTTACGATGCACGTTATTCTCCCGCAGGACAAATGGGAATGTTTCCTCAGGGAAGCAATTACAACGGTATGACTGTACACAATTTAATTTCCGCACGGCAGTTTATTCCTGATATTGCAATTCCTTATGCGCATCCAAATGCCAGCAATATCCGGGTAACCGAAAGTAAAAATCTTGAAGATATCGCAAAAAATTATCAACGTCGTATGCATGCGTTAGTTCCGATGATTGATTTCGGTTATGATGCCGCTCTTGTAACACTTACTTATACAGAAAACGGCGTAAAGTATATTGAAAAAATGATTTGCATTATTGAAAACTGGGGAAGGGCAGGAGCGGGAATGTGGGGCAACAAGGAAACGTTTTATGTTCGTACTCCTTTAAATGAATTTTCAAAATATGAATCAATAATGAGTGTCATTCAAAATTCTATAATCATTAATAAACAGTGGCTTGCAGGCGAGTTAAAAGGCCAGCAGAAACGCGGCGAAATAATGATAAATACACAGCGGGAAATGCAGCGGATTGAAAATCAAATGACTGAACACCGCCGAAAGACAAATGCAGAAATTCATAACGATATGTTCTTAACTTTGACTGACCAGGAAGAATATGTTAACCCGTTTACGAATGAGGTTGAAACCGGATCCAATCAATGGAAATACAGGTGGGAAAATGAAGCAGGCGATATTATTTATACTGATAATGAAGCATACGATCCGAGGGTAGATATCAATCTTAACCGGACGGATTATAAACGTACGCCGATACGTGAACGCTTCCCGAAATAAGAACTATTGTGTAGTATAAATTGTCATTGCGAGTTTCCCCAAAAGGTTTTGCCTTTATTAATCAAATTAATGATAATTATTAATGGCAACAGAGTAAACCTTCTTAAATTGATAAAAAATCTATTAGCCGTCATTGCGAATCCGACTGAACTGTTTTTACACGCAAAATCGGGATGAAGCAATCTCACTTTTTATCAGTATAACGATATAGATTACTTCACCCGACCTTTGATAATCTATCCACATGAGGTCGGGTTCGTAATGACTGAACCTATTTTAGCTATTATTCAGAACCACAGATGTCATTAGTAGTGAGTCTTCGAACGAAGCAATCTCACTTTAATATAAGTAAAGTCTTTTAAAATTAATTCGTTCGGATTGTAAATGGAAAGAAGCGCCAAATTGAATTTATAACGGAGATAGCTTTTTGAGACTGCTTCGCCGCATTCCCACAGACCCATACAGATGAAATGTGGCTCGCAATGACTAAACCACTTTTCACTTTTGGTGTTATCCGCTTATGTCGAAACCTTGATTTCTAATAACAAAATCAGATTTCACCAGATCTGACAATACCAAACAACATGAGGTTGGATTTATAATATCTTACCTTTATAATTCTATTCTACTCCGAGTGGAGACATAGTAAAATGAATTATGCGGATTTACTAATCAGCATAAATTATATTAAAATTATTTTGCTGTTGATTTATATCATGAATAAAAACTATTTTTGACTTCATTTATAATTTAAGAAAGTGTAACGATGATAAAGAAAATAACTTTCCTTTTGGTCCTTTTTGTTTTTACGGTTGGAATTTCAATGGCACAAACAAAAAGTGAATATAAACTTATATTAAAGTTCGAACCGCAAAGAGATGCGGCGAAAGATATTGCCAATGCTATTCAATATGCAAAAGCAGTTCATAAAAATATTTTGCTTGATGTCGGCGGTAATTGGTGCATCTGGTGTCACCGGATAGATGAATTTATAAACAGTCACCCGGCAATAAAAAATTTCATGGAAGAGAATTACGTCGAAGTCAAAATAAATTACAGTAAAGAAAATAAGAATGAAGAAGTTTTATTAAAATTCCCGAAGATAGAGGGATATCCTCATATTTTTGTTCTCGATTCAAAAGGGAAACTGCTTCATTCCCAGGACACAGGCTTACTTGAAAAAGATAAAAGTTACAGCCCGGAAAAGTTTATGGAATTTTTGAAGAAGTGGGCGCCGGGGAAAAGTTGATTTATAAATTGCAAACGCCATTTAAATTGAAAGTAATCCAAATCGTAAATATATTTAAAGTATTAAAAATTCGAAATTTAAAATATGAACACAAAAGAATTAGTTAAAAAAGAAATTGAAGAAGTACCTGAAACGATCCTAAATGAAGTATTAGATTTCATCCGGTATTTGAAAACCAAAGCTGTATACGAACATATGGAAACTCTTGTCACAAGCGAATCATCACTGAAAAAAGATTGGCTTCTCCCGGAAGAAGATTCAGCATGGCAAAATTTATAAAAGGAGATATTGTAGTTGTTCCATTTCCATTTTCCGATTTGACAACTGCAAAAAAAAGACCTGCATTTGTGTTAACTCCTTTGGAGGGGGAT
>CAZKUR010000006.1:0-14141 GCA_964556005.1 uncultured Ignavibacteriaceae bacterium
GCTGATTCAGGAATTAAAACTTATTACGGCTTGCATGCTTTACAGCATAGGGGGCAGGAAGCTGCGGGTATCGTAACGAGAAGTATTAACGAAAAAGGGAAATCGATTTTTAATATTCATAAAGACAAAGGTCTTGTTACCGAAGTTTTTGAAGATTCAAAAATATTTAAAGAAGAACTTGTTGGCGCCTCTGCAATCGGGCACAACAGATATTCTACAACCGGGTCATCAAAATCAAAAAAAAATATTCAACCATTTTTCGTCAATTACAGGATGGGCAATATTGCTCTTGCCCATAACGGTAATCTTACCAATGCCAGCATATTAAGAGAACAGCTTGTAAATGAAGGTGCGATCTTTCAAACTACCAGCGACACGGAAGTTATACTTCATCTAATTGCAAGAAGCCGGTTAAACAACCAGATCGATCAGATAAAAGAAGCGCTTTCAAAATTAGAAGGTGCTTATTCCTTAACTATTCTGACGGATAATTCTGTAATTGCTGCGAGAGATCCCTATGGATTTCGGCCGCTTTCAATCGGTAAATTAAACGGTGCTTATATATTTGCAAGTGAAACATGTGCATTTGATATTCTTTCGGCGGAATTTATAAGAGAAGTTGAGCCTGGAGAGATCGCTGTAATTGATGATGAAGTCCTAAAAACAGGTGAACTGAAATCTTACAGGATTAACGAAGAGATTTATCCTAAAAAACATTGCATTTTTGAATTTATTTATTTCTCGCGGCCGGATAGTTTTATTTTCGGACATAATGTCGATAAAATGCGCAGACGTCTTGGAAAAACTCTTGCAAGGAAATATCCTGTTATTGACCGTGACGGCGAAAAATTAATTGTTATCAGCGTTCCGGATAGTTCGAATACAACCGCTCTCGGCTACCAAACCGAACTCGAAAAGCAGGGTATAAATTCGAAGCTTGAGATTGGACTCATCAGAAGTCATTATATCGGAAGAACTTTTATACAGCCGGGGCAGGAAAACAGGGAAATAGGTGTTAGAATAAAGTTTAATATTGTAAAAGGTGTGCTGGAAGGAAGAACAGTTGTAATTGTCGACGATTCTATTGTGCGTGGTACTACTTCAAAACAACTTGTTAATTTAATTAAAGAAGCAAATCCGAAAGAAATACACTTAAGGATTTCTTCTTCACCGATAATGAATCCATGCTATTACGGAATGGATTTCCCGAGCAGGGAAGAATTAATTGCAAATAAATACAATGGGAATGTAAAAGAAATTGAGAAATACCTCGGGGTAGACAGCCTCGAATATCTAACTAATGAAGAAATGCTTGAGGCCGTTTCTGAGGCCGGGCCTGAGAATTTCTGCACAGCTTGTTTTTCGGGAAATTATCCTACCCAGGTTGATATTAACTTCAAAAAGGAAATCTATGAAATTTAAAGCTTCTCTTATTATTCTATCTTTACTTTTTTTCCTAAATGCCAGCGCACAAAACAATACATATTTTATTAAATATAGAGATTACATTTCCAAAAATGTAATTGCACAAAACGTCAAAACAAACCGATTCGTTCCTCAAGGTAAAACATTTACCTTATCTTCCGTCCCTCATCATGTAAATTATCTTGCACACGGAATGGCTAAAAATATTGAAAGCCTCTCGAGAATAATAGAAGTAACCTTCAGTGCTGAAGTTGATTCCAATCAATTTAAATCACTTGCTAACATTGATCCGGATGTTGAAATAATTGAACCCGGGCATATTTATCATATCGATTTTACTCCCAACGACAGCTTAATTAGTCAACAGTGGGCATTAACAAAAATCGATGCATTTGATGCATGGGATGTAACACAAGGTTCCGATTCTGTTGTTATCGGACTTATAGATACCGGGATTGACTATAATCATCCCGATTTAAAAAATAAAATATGGCATAATCCCGGTGAAATGGGACTGGATGCAAACGGTCATGATAAAAGATTTAACGGCATAGATGATGACGGAGACGGTTTTATTGATGATTACATGGGATGGGATTTTGTTAACCGCGTAGGATTTCCGTACGATACGACCGGAGGAGATTACGTTGGATGGGATAACGATCCGATGGACGATAACGGGCATGGAACTTTTACATCCGGTATAGCAGCCGCACAAACCAATAATACAACCGGGGTTGCCGGGGTTGCTCCAAACGTAAAAATTTTAAATATCCGCGCATTCGATCCCAACGGATACGGCGATGAAAATGATGCTGCTGCAGCAATTCTTTATGCAGTTCAGATGGGAGCAAAGGTAATAAATATGAGCTGGGGAGACGACTCATTCTCATTTGTTTTAAAAGATGTTATAGAATATGCTTATTCGCAAAATGTAGTTCTGGTAGCAAGTTCCGGTAACTCTCATTCCGAATTACCGCATTATCCGTCAAGTTATTCGGAGGTTATATCAGTCGGAAGTTCCGACGAAAACGATTATGTATCCGGTTTTTCAAACTATGGTTCTACTTTAGATCTTGTTGCTCCGGGCTCATCGATTCTTTCAACGGGTATTAATGATACTTATGTTACGGCTTCCGGAACATCTGCTTCTGCACCTTTTGTTTCCGGAGCAGCTGCTTTAATACTATCGAAACATTATTTTACAAATGAAGAAGTTAAACAAATATTAAAATCCACAAGCGATGATATTGATGCTCCCGGATGGGATATTAACAGCGGGGCGGGAAGATTAAATCTTTATAATGCCGTGAATGTTATAGCGCCGGGAATTGTAAAATTTAATCACCCGACTCAAGACTTTGCCACCAATATCGATACTTTGAATATAAATGCTTCGGTTCTCTCGCCTTATTTTGTTAGTTATGATTTATATTATGGGGAAGGGCTTAACCCGGATTCATGGGTTACTTTAATTCAAGACGGACAAAATCAATTTGCAAATAAAGATATTTACAATTTGAATTTATCTCAACTTCCTGATTCAGCTTATACACTACGATTAGTGGTGAATCAAAATAACGGCAGGACTTTGGAAGAAAGAGTGAACTTTTATATCCAAAGGACAGCTCCGCAGGTTCAAGTGATTGGAATTGGACCGACAATTTACGGCAGCCAGTCTACAATCCTTGCGGAAGTGGTTACAAATCAATTATGTACCGTAAAATTGTATTATAGAATTCTGGGCTCAGGTGCAAATTTTAATTTTGTTACTCTGGATGGATTTACAGTTAATAATGAATTTGTCGGTTATCTGCATTATGGATTTGTTCCTAAAGAATTGATCCAGCAGAATTCAAATTATGAAGTTTATATTGAAGCAGAAAATCTTGTCGGATTGAAAAAAACAGTTAGAGACAACAACGGTTCTAACTTTGTTTTCAATACAATTTATACTGCAAATTATGCATCTAAAACCGTGCTTCCTTATCATTTACCGAGAGGAGACTTATTTAAAGATCCTACAAATTTTTTATCAAGTGTTTCAAATGAAATTTTATTCCGGAGCTATTATCAAACCAATACGGCAAATTATACTCTTTACCAATTAGCCGGAAATAACTTTATTCCTTATGACTCTCTTCAAAATAAAATTCCGGTTACCGTCGGTGACTTTAACAATAATGGCAAAAAAGATATTTTAAGCCTGTTTGGTACTACCGGTTATATAGATGAACAGACTAATCTTTTTGATTTCAATTTTACTAATCAGTACACCGATTCTTCAGGTGCATTCTGGCCTGCTCTTGCTCAAGATATTGATGGCGACGGTACTACCGATGTATTAACTTTAGCAAACGACTCGACTTTTGCAGTTTGGAAATTGAACAGTAGTTTAAAAGCATCCGACCCTGTTTATTTGAAAAATTACACGCCGGATAGAGTTGAATTCGGACAGGATGATAATAATCAAATTTCATTTCCGCACGCAGTAATTACGGATGTAAATAATAACGGCAAAAATGAAATCTGGGCAATAGATAAAGAAGGTGATTTATTCAGTTATGAAGTTACTTCGCCGGGCCATTATACAAAGTTTTATCAGGATTCTACTTTTTTACTTTCTTCGGCTGAGTATCTTGCTGCCGGTAATTATTTAGGTAACGGACATAAACAAATTGCCGTACTGTTACATTCAACCGATTTTTCAAATATTGCTCCTTTTTACGTCCTGCTGATTCTTGATTACGAATCGGGGCAAATGAACTTGGTCTATCAACAATTATTTATCGACCCTTCCGTTGAATATCACGGTTTATTCAGCCAAACCGATAACAGCATCAGGTTTGCAGATGTTGATAATGACGGGAAAGATGAACTAATACTCTTTGTTTTTCCGTACGCTTATATTTTTAAATATGAACCATCCAATACTCCAAACCCAAATACAATTATATCATATGATGAAAATATAAATTCAAATACAATTTTTGTCGGCGATTTGAATCAGGATGGAGTTAAAGAAGTTGCTTTCCCAAGAGCGGATGGAATTTCATTTGTCGAGTATGCTGTTTCCAACAAAGCAAGCACTCCATATAATTTAATAGGATATAGCATCGACTCAACTACGATAAAGCTCCAATGGCAGGGGCATGGAAACCATTTTGATATTTATAAAGGAACAACCCTTAATAATTTAGTTATTTATGATTCAACTTCTAATTTAACCTATAATGATATTGCTGTTCAAAATAATACCAACTATTATTATGCTGTAAAAGCTTTTGATGCCTCTAAGCCGCTTCCTTATTCGGATTTAAGCCAGAAAATAATGGTATATAGTCATTCTCCGGCAAAAATTAAATCGGCAGTCAGCAGAAGTTCAAAAAGCATTATGGTTACATTTGATAATAAAATTAATACGGTTGTTGAAAACCTGCAAGCTTTTAAAGTTTTACCATCAATTTATCCGAAATCAATTTCGCCTGCAAATGAATTTGCATATTTACTGTCTTTTGATAATAATTTACCGGTAGGTATTAACAGATTAACAGTGAATAATTTGAGCGATTTATATGGTTCGCCCGTAGTAGCGGATACAATTTCATTTCATATCGATTCTACTTTAATAAAGGATGAATTTTTTATCTCATCGTATGAAATTTTAAATCCCTACAAATTGAAGTTGATATTTAATTTACCGGTTGATGTGGCAAGCGCAAAAGATCTTTCAAATTATTCATTCGAACCTGAAAATAAAGTTGCATCTGTCGATGTCGATGATAAAGACTCGAGAGTAATTTACATCAACCTTGATGGGAATAAACCCGTCGGTTCAATAGGTAAAGTTTATAAATTAAAAATCAGTAACTTAATTTCATCCACGGAAACCGGCAGTACGGAAATAAATTCCGGGGCAGGCAGTTATATTGTAATTTCTACTTTTGCAAAAGATCTTTCAGGAGTTTACGTATATCCCAACCCGGTAAGAATTTCTCAGGGACAAACTAAAATAACTTTCGCAAACCTGCCGCAGTATGCAAAAATTAATATTTTTAATTTGAACGGTATAAGAATAAATAATCTTGAAGAAAATAACGGAGATGGGGGAGTAGACTATAATTTAAAAGACCTTTCCGGTAATACACTCAGCAGCGGCGTTTACATTTATCGCGTTGAAAGGACGGACAGTAATGGTTCGGAGTTGGAAACAAAAATCGGAAAATTTGCAGTTATCAGGTAATGATAAATAAAAAAGAAATACTAACTGCATCGAATTTATTAAGCACTTTCAGGCTTCTGTTAGCGGTTCCGTTCTGGATTTTATTGGATAACTTCGGAACTTCATCTATAAGATATTATGCTTTCGGCTTAGCATTGTTTGCTTCACTTACCGATGTTCTTGATGGTTTTCTTGCCCGCAAATTTAAGCAGGTAACCGAGTACGGGAAAATTATAGATCCGTTAGCAGATAAAATATGCATTGGCGTAATCATAATTAAGCTGTTTATGATTGGTGAGATTTCAACATTTTATTTTTTATTAATTATAGTGCGTGATTTAATAATTTTTACAGGGGGAATTATCGTATCTAAAATAATTGGAAAAGTTTTGCCCTCCAATGTATTGGGCAAAATTACTGTAATAAATATTGGAATTGTAATTTTACTAATATTTTTGAATATCGATAGAAATAACATTGTATTTTTATCGGTTTATTATTTAAGCATACTTTTATCGATTGCATCGGTAATTGGTTATGCCATCCGTGCTTTCGAATTTATAAGGCAAAAAGAAAATGAGTCTGTTTGAAAATTTAAATTTTTCAAAACTAAAAACCGGGTTGAGCAAGACTAGGAAAAAAATTTTTGATTCGATAACCGAAACCATAAGCGGTAAAGCTGTTATCGATAATTTAACACTGGATGAAATTGAGGAAATTTTAATTACATCAGATATCGGTGCTGCAACAGCAGATGAAATTATTCAAAAAACAAGAACATCTCTTAGATCTGAAAAAGACAGATCATCGGTGAATATCATCAACGTGGTGAAAGATGAACTTAAAGACGTTTTAAATATTGTAAAAGATAACAAGACCGATGAATCAAAAATAAAAAGCCATAAGCCGTATGTTATTTTGATAGTGGGAGTTAACGGTTCCGGCAAAACTACAACCGTCGGGAAACTTGCTCATAATTTTAAGAAAGCCGGACTGAATGTTTTAGTAGGCGCAGCAGATACTTTTCGCGCAGCAGCTAATGAGCAGCTCGACATCTGGGCTAAAAGAGCAGGAGTCGAAATAATACAAAAAGAAAAAGGCGTCGATCCCTCATCAGTAGCCTTTGAAGCAGTAAGTTATGGTATAAAGGAAAATTTCGACATTGTAATAATCGATACTGCCGGAAGACTTCAAAACAAGAAAAATCTGATGGATGAGTTAAATAAAATTAAAAGAGTTGTTTCAAAGCAGCTTGAATATGCTCCTAATGAAACCTTGCTTGTTCTCGACGGAACTACCGGCCAAAATGCCGTTTATCAGGCAGCTGAATTTTCAAAAGTTACAGATATAAATGGACTGGTAATTACAAAATTGGACGGAACCGCAAAAGGCGGCGTTGTTTTTCAAATTTGTGCGACTCAAAATATTCCTGTAAAATATATCGGCGTGGGCGAAGGAATTGATGACCTGCAGAATTTCGACCCGGAATTATTTGTATCGGCAATTTTTGAAGATTAATATTTGAAAAGATTTTTATTTATAGTTAATCCGGCAGCAGGCAGGCGGAAGGGGAGAGAAGCTTTTAAGATCATATCTCAATTTACTTCCAGCAGGAAAGATATTAGCCCAAAGATTATTTTAACTCAATACCCGGGACATGCAATGGAAATTGTTTCAAGTTTGAGTGATGATTTCGATTTTTTCATTGCAGTCGGCGGCGATGGAACTCTAAATGAAGTCATAAACGGAATTAAATTGGATAGTACAAAAACAATCGGATTTTTACCTTGCGGAACAGGAAATGATTTTGCTAGAAATATTTATAATAATTTTGATTTTAAGGAAACTTTGAACAAGATTTTAAGTAAAAATTTTTGTACAAAGAAAATCGATTTAGGTTCAGCAGCAATTACGGAATCCGGTGGTAAAATTATTGAACAAAAATTTATAAACAGTTTAGGAATCGGTTTTGACGCCGATGTAGCTTATCAAAAGGGAAAAATAAAATTATTTTCGGGGATTTATTCATATATTTTTTCTGTTCTAACTACCCTAATCAAGTTTAAACCGCTTTCTGTAAATGGTTTATTGGATAAAGTAAATTTCAGCGGTAATAAATTACTAATTACAGTCGGTAACGGAAGATTCTCCGGAGGTGGGTTTTATTTAACTCCCGATGCTTTAATAGACGACGGATATTTAGATGTTTGTATGATAGATAATTTAAATCGTATTCAAATACTTAAAAAGTTTCCCAAGGCATTTTCAGATAAAATAAAATCGGTTTCAGAAGTTAAATTATTTAAATTTAAAGAGATGTTCGCAGAATTTTTAATACCGGTTACGATTCATGTCGATGGTGAAGTAATCTCATTGAATGCTAATAATGTTAAAGTAAATATTCTTCCTAAAGTTATTAATTTGATTTATGAAAATTAAGGAACGATAAATATGTTTATGAAAAAACCATCACATAGAGTGTTTGATTATACTCCACGTTTTTATAAACCCGAGGAAGACAAAGACGAACTACGAAAACGCAGATTAGGTTTTAGGCGTCACCGGACTATCACTAGACGCTCTAAAACGACTAACCCGATTATATGGGGTATTTTAATTCTTGTAGTAATTTATATTATCTTAAAACTTGAGAAATTGATTTGAACAGATTGATCATCTTTTTATTATTAAAAGGGAAGGAATATTAAAGATTTGTAAATGAGAAATAATAGTTTACATAAGATACATTATCGGACAAACATTCATCTCATTATAGTGCCAGATCACTTTCACTTTGTCTTATAAACATTTCGTTCTGGTATTTCTTCAAGATATTTTCTTTTGAAATTATTCCCTTGTATATACCATTATTATCTGTTAATACCGGCAGATAATCCTTATCCTCATTTTCCATTATAGTTAAAGCTTCTTCGCAATTTTTGTCTTCGCTAATGGTAGCAATTCCTTTCACCATTAAATCACCTGCAACAAGGAAATTTAATATATTTCGGGTTTCTTCATCAAGTACCGCATTTCGTATATCCTGGAACGAAATCAATCCTACTACTTTATCGTAAATGTCTCTAACCAATATTTCATTAAATCTTGAATTTTTTACAGTATTTAGTAATTCTCGAAACGGCAGATCTTCGTAAACTATATCGTTATTCGGTTCAATCAGGTTTTTAACGAACATTGATTTTAATATTGAAATTCTTCGTCCATAAATATCAATGCCACGTCCTTCACGGTCAAATTTAATAGTATACAATGATGAACCGTGAAGTAATCTCTTAGATAATGTGGTTGAAATGATTATAGCTAACATTAAAGGCAGTATAATTTTATAGTTATTAGTCATTTCAAAAACCATAATTAATGCTGTCAATGATGCATGAGTAGTACCTGCAACCACAGCACCCATACCAACAAGTGCGTATGCTCCAGGCGGCGCAGAAATTGAAGGAAATAAATAATTAACTGCCTGACCGAATGCTCCTCCAAGCATAGCACCGGTAAATATGCTTGGTGAAAAGGTACCGCCGTTTCCGCCCGATCCGATAGTAAATGATGTAGCAATCGGCTTAAATAAAAGCATTAAAATTAAAATAACTAATGGAGTTGCGTTGAATATCGTATTATCGACTGCAGCCTCGCTGAAACTGAAAATACCGGGGAGATATAAACCAATCACACCTACGGCAAGACCGCCTAAAGCAGGCTTTAACCAGATTGGAATTTTTTCCTTTAAATCAAAATACTCATCTATGGCTAGAAATACTTTTACAAAATAAACTGCTGTAAAAGCAGCAAGAACTCCTAAAATAGCGTAAAATATAAATTCAAAATTTGAAGCTAAACTGAATGTTGATGTTTTAAATGCCGGCTCAGTTCCAAGGTAACCTCTTGAAACCACAGTGGCAAAAACCGAAGCAATAATTATTGGGCTAAAGCTTTTAGCGTTAAATGTCCTCAATATGATTTCCATTGAGAACAATGCTCCCCCTAAAGGTGCATTAAAAGCTGCGGCTAGCCCCGCTGCTGCGCCGCAGCCTACAAGAATCTTTAACCTGTCCTGCGAAACCGATAAGTATTTTCCTGTAGATGAAGCGATCGAAGAACCAATCATAACTACAGGCCCTTCATTACCGCCGGCACCTCCGGTTCCAAGGCTTATAACCGAACCAAGAGTTTTGAGAAACCCGGTACTTCCTTTAATTGCTCCGCCTCTGAAGGCAACTGCATCGATTGCTGCAGGAATTCCTTCGCCTTTTTCGGCACCTTTAAAATATTTAGCCATTATTCCGACAAGAAGTCCCCCGATTGCCGGTATACAAATTAATATGATGGAACTGCTCCATGTATGGAAACCGATTAAAGTGTTTACATTGAAAAAGCCACCGGGTAAATCAAAGAATAAATATTTTACTTCCCTGATGGAAAGCTTATAGATTACAGCTGCATAACCTACAAGCAGCCCGATAATTCCACCTAACAGTAAAAGATAAGTTTCCTGTGAGAATGTAAACGACTTAAAGAAGCGGATAATTAAATTTTTAAAAAATCCGGAAACCAGCTTTAGTTTACTATATAATATATGCAAGCAGTTCCTAACTCTATTAATATTTGAAAAAACCTTCGCCTGTTTTTCTGCCTAGCTTCTTTGCTGCAACCATCTTCTTTAATAACGGGCAAGGACGATACCTTTGATCTCCGAAGCCAGTGAATAATACTTCCATGATTGCCAAACAAACATCAAGTCCAATAAAGTCGGCCAAAGTTAATGGACCCATCGGATGATTCATTCCAAGCTTCATTACAGTGTCAATATCAGCTGCAGATGCAACTCCTTCCATCAACGCAAAAATAGCCTCATTTATCATCGGCATTAAAACTCTATTTGAAATAAAGCCGGGATAATCATAAACTTCCACTGGAGTTTTATCTAATTTTACGGATAAATCTTTTATTGTATTGAACGTTTCATCGCTGGTTGAATAACCCCGTATAATTTCTACAAGCTTCATAACCGGAACAGGATTCATAAAGTGCATCCCGATAAATTTGTCAGGCCTTGAATCAGCAGATAGTTCAGTTATCGATATTGAAGATGTATTTGATGCAAATATTGAATCTGGTTTAATTATATTTGATAACTTATTAAAAATATTAAGTTTAGCTTCTTTGTCTTCATAAATTGCTTCGATAATCAAATCGCTGTCTTTAGGAGTATTTTCCACACCGATGATCTTAGAAATTCTCGATAAGGTACTTTTCTTATCATCTTCTGAAATTACTTCCTTCTTGACCTGCCTATCGAGATTTTTGGTTATAGTATTTATAGCTTTGCTCCATAGGTCTTCGCTCATTTCAACGAGATTAACGTTGAAGTTTTTCAGCGCGAATACATGAGCAATACCGTTGCCCATTGTTCCGCCGCCGATTATGGTAACATTTTTAATTTCCATTTAATAACCCCTTCTAGGTTTTATTTATAATTTTTTACAATTAATGCAGAAGCCTCTCCTCCGCCGATACATAATGAGGCTAATCCAAATTCGTCATTTCTTTTTTTCATTTCATAAATTAATGTAGTAAGAATTCTTGCTCCGCTTGCACCAATCGGGTGGCCTAATGCTACAGCACCTCCGTTTACGTTGACATTCTCAAATCCGAGGTTCAGCAAATTGTGAACTGCCAATGAAACAACTGCAAAGGCTTCGTTGATTTCGAATAAATTTATATCATGAATTTTCATATTGGCTTTGCGAAGTACTTTATTTATCGCATCTGCCGGAGCAGTTGTAAATTGTATGGGTGCTTTTGCAGCAGAACTTTGAGCTACTAATTCCACAAGTGGTTTGAATCCTAATTCTCTTGCTTTTTCCTCGCTCATTACTAATAAAGCTGCTGCACCGTCATTTATGCTTGAAGCATTTGCGGCTGTTACAACACCGTCTTTATCAAAAACCGGCTTAAGATTCGGTACTTTTTCAAACTTCACTTTGCCTGGTTCTTCATCCAACTCAATAATCGTATCCCCTGTCCTGGAAGGAATAGTTACCTTTACTATTTCATCATTAAATTTTCCGTTCTTTTGAGCATCCAGAGCTTTTTTATAAGACGAAATTGCAAAATCATCCAATTCTTTCCTCGTAAATTTAAAATCTTTGGCACATGCTTCTGCACAGCTTCCCATGTGTATATCGTTATAAACATCCCAAAGACCGTCTTTAACCATTGTATCTTCTATTATTCCGTTGCCCATTCTATAACCGTTTCTTGCTTTAGGAAGGATATAAGGAGCATTGCTCATACTTTCCTGACCGCCTGCAATAATTATATCGGCATCTCCTGCAATAATGGCCTGTTGAGCCAGCATAACAGATTTTAACCCGCTTCCGCACATTTTATTTATAGTCATGCATTCAACTTTTTCCGGCAAACCGGAGAATAAAGCTGCTTGTCTTGCCGGAGCTTGTCCTTGGCCTCCGGTTAACACATTTCCCATTATAACTTCATCAACAATATTCTTATCAATTTTTGATTCATCCAAAACAGCTTTAATTGCTATACTGCCCAACTTTGCCGCATTTAAGGATGCCAAGCTTCCGTTGAAGGAACCTATTGGTGTCCGTTTTGCATGTGTTATTACAACTTTTTTCATTTCACCCTCTTATGATTTATCAATAAAAATAATGTACAAATTTAATTAAAAATTAAGGAATTTACCTATTTATTTATAAAACTTTGACGATAAACATTCTTTAGGTTCAGTCCGTAGATATGATTTCTGATAGAATACCATACCAGAGAAGATGTGCAATTATTAATAAGTTTATTCGACCAATATTTTTTTATTATAGGGAGTTATTAACGCAGAAACTTCATAAACAATATTCATCAAAATGAGATTAGGATTAATATTATTTTGGAGTAAAGAAGAAAGACGGTCAAGCTTAAAAACCAGCTCATTCAAATTAGCATCGGCAAATCTGGTGTTAAATTTATCAAGTGTATCCTTATAATCATGGAAGAAATAATCATCAAGATCAAAACGATGTTTTTGGATATCGTTTAACCAAGTAATCATCATATAAACTATTAATTTAATCATTTCGCTTCCGCCTTCGTCCAGCATAGAATAAAATTCATTGAAAGCAGAGTTAAATTTTCTACCCAAAGAATATCTTAATATTGATACGGTTTTTTCTTTTAGCAATTTGAAATCGTAACCGGAAATTTTTAACGCGGTATTAACAGAACCTCCCGAAAACCTTGCAATTTCCAAAGCGTCGTTATAATTAAACTCAAAATATTTTACAAGAATGTGCTGAACATCTTCGGTCGAAAGTGGGTTAAAATTTATCGTCCAGCACCTGGACCTAATTGTTTCCCGTAATCTTTCAGGCGAATGAGATATTAAAATAAATATTACACCTGAAGGAGGCTCTTCAATATTTTTCAATAATGCATTCTGTGCTTCTTCATTCATCAAATGAGCATCGGAAATAATGATAAAACGATAAATATTTTCTTCGAAATTAAAAGAAAGAAATTTCTTTATATCCCTGATGCTGCTGATTTTTATGATATTCGCCTTCGGGATTGATATCTTATAATAAAGGTTATTTATTTTTTTTTGAAGCTCATCACGGACTAACTGGATTTCTTCGTTTGAAAGCTTTTCGAGAGGGCCGCTGCTGTCGGTTTCATTTCTTCCTCTCGGCAGCGGAATAATAAATTTAACGAAAGGTTCGTTTAAATTGCCAATCGAGTTTATAATATGTTCGGGATTTCTTAAGGATTTATTTGATAAGTTTACTGCTTGTGCAAACCGGATTGCAGCAAAATTTTTACCTGCTCCTTCCGGACCATTGAATAAAAAAGCATGCGGTATTTTGCCCGTATCAATTAATTTATTTAAAACTTCTTTAGTATTCTGCTGTCCGTATATTCCTAACCAATTATCCATGCTCATAAAAAAGGCGCTGTTAAAAGCGCCTGAAAAGATTAATAATCATCTTCGTTATAGAAGAAATCCTCATCGCTGGGATAATCCGGCCATATATCTTCGATCGATTCATACGGCTCATCGGAATCTTCCAGCTCCATTAAATTTTCTATTACTTCGTATGGAGCGCCTATCCTTTCCGCATACTCGATTAGCTCTTCCTTAGTAGATGGCCAAGGAGCATCATCAAGATATGATGCCAACTCCACCGTCCAAATCATGTTCCTTAACTCCAATATTTAATGAGTATTACTAGTTAATTCAAAGAACCCTAAATCACCAAAGAAAAATTCTATCGGATTTAATTTTACTCCATCGTGCTCAACTTCATAATGAAGATGAGGGCCGGTGGATAAACCTGTATTACCGGTTTTAGCTATTTTATCGCCTCTATTTACTTTTTGTCTTTCCCTAACTAAAGTTTTTGATAGGTGACCGTAAATAGTTTTATAACCAAATCCGTGATTTATTTCAACGCAA
>CAZKUR010000006.1:14151-83022 GCA_964556005.1 uncultured Ignavibacteriaceae bacterium
CTGTCGCATAAACAGGGGTACCAATATTTGCAATAATATCAACGCCTTCGTGCATCCTCCAGATTTTTAATATCGGATGCATCCTCATTCCAAAGCCGTCGCCAATTTCCCCATTACATGGCTTAATTGCGGGTAAACATTCATATAATAGCTTATTTTCTTTAAGCTTTTTTGAAATCTTTAAATAGTTTGCCTTTTCAAATTCAACTTTCCTTGTAACACGGTCTACTATGGAAAGGGCTTCTTTAATGTTAAGATTATCTTTATCCTTGAGAAAATCAAGGGAATTATTAAAATATCCACCACCTACTCCGACCATCTCTTCGTCTTTGGTTACCGGTGGAAGGTTTACGGCAATTCTAAGTGTATTGTTGGAATTGGATAAACTGTCTAACTCCTTATTCAATAAGCTATAACGGGATGATAATTCAAGGATTTTATTTTTAAGTAACTTGTTTTCCTTACGGAGAGAAGAATTATCGAATTTAACTGAAGAAAAGGAAGTTAAAAGAACAAAACCGCCAAAAATTGCCGAACTGAAAACGACTACCGCCAATGAAAAATAAGCAAGCAATTTTGCTTTATAATTCTTAATTTCAATAAATTGCAGCTTAGATCGGGAAAAATAGTATAATTTTTTCATAATTTGAGTGCGGAATGTAAATAAAAGAAAACCCTTTGTCAAGGATTTTTAAGTTAAAATTTTTATTCGAAATCATGCTCAAAATAGTCTACTCCCCGGAGATCTTCATGTTTTTTTGCTTTGATTTCTTCAGTAAGCGTATTCTGAAATATTTTTGCGGCATTATAACCATAGTGTTTTAATAAATAATTTAAGCTTATAACTTCCGAAATAACGGTAATATTTTTACCGGGAATTATCGGAAGCCTTAAATATAAAATATCAACTCCTGCTATCGAAATTCTATTTTCATCTAATCCGGTTCGAGTATATTCCCTTTTTTCATTCCAAAATTCTAATTCGACAATAACTTCCAATCTTTTTTGATATCTAATAGCGCGAATGCCAAACATTCTTTCAACATCAATAATACCCAAACCTCTAATTTCCATAAAGTGTTTTGCCATGTGTGTTCCCGACCCCATTAAAATACCTTCACCTTTTTTGGTGAAAATGATCAAATCGTCGGCAACAAGACGATGCCCCCTTTCAACCAGGTCTAGAGCAACTTCGCTCTTCCCTATCCCGGATTTACCGACAAATAGCATTCCAACACCATAAACATCAACAAAAGAGCCGTGCACTGTAATCCGTGGTGCAAATTGATCGTCTAAAAAATCGGTAATTAAATAAGTTAGCTTGGTTGTCGGGTATTCCGAACTAAAAACCGGAATTTTATATCTGTTTGCCAATTGGACGAAAATTTCGGACGGTTTATTACTATCGGTAAGAATTATGCACGGAATATCAAATTTGAGAAATCTTTCAAAAGTCGCCGCTTTTTCTTCATCTGACAATTTGGCAAGATAAGACATTTCCGTATTGCCGAAAATTTGAACCCTGTTGTAAGAAAACAAATCCACAAACCCGGCTAAAGCTAAGCCGGGCCTGTGTAAATTTTGCTCCTGAATTTTTTTCTGGAAACCCGATTTATCTGAGTGTAATGTAAGTTTAAATAATTCAGCACTGTTATTAAAAAAAAATTCAATAGAAATAAATTCTTTTCTGGAAATCGCTTTCGGATTTATTTTTATCATCGGGTTCTTACTGTCCGTTTTGTTTTCAATTTTTTTAATTGACGTTCAAGTTTTGCAACGGAAGCGCTAATCGATTTTTTAAAGTCTTCCGTACTTGCATTAGCACTAATAGTTTGTCCTGGGACTTGAAGAATTATTTCAGTGGTTTTAATACTATTGTTATTAACATTTTGAAAGCTTAAAATAACATCAGCATTAATTATATCATAATTAAATTTTTCTAACGATGCAACCTCATCTTTTATAAAAGACTTTAAAGAATCGTGGGCTTTGAATTTGCGGGCAGTTATTAAGATATTCATGTTGTCCTCCTACTTTAAGATTTTGGGTGAGATTTTTTATAAGTAGATTTTAACCTTTCGATACTTACATGCGTATAAATTTGTGTAGTTGACAAATTTTCATGACCTAAAATTTCTTTTACGGCTCGCAGGTCGGCTCCGTTATCCAGCATATGGGTAGCCGCGCTGTGCCGTAAAATATGTGGGCTTTTCTTAGCTATTTCTGTAACCTGGGAAAGATATTTATTTACTATCCTGTAGACGTACCTTGAATAAATTCTGTTCCCTTTATTATTACTTATTAAAGAATCGCCATCAACAGTAGGACGCCTAAAAGATAAATATTGTTTAATTATAGGAATTGATTGACTTCCAACCGGTACAATTCTAATTTTGTTCCCTTTGCCTCTAACTCTGATGACTTTACTGTTTAAATCTAAATCTTTTAAATTTAATCTGCAAAGTTCGTCGACGCGAAGAGCACAGCCGTATAATAATTCAAAAATAATTTGAATTCTAAACCGTTCTTCAGGATCTAAATATGACAATATTTTATAGATTTCCAGGATCGAACTTGTTGTTGTAACTTCAGGAAGTTTTCGTTTAACTTTTGGATTTGAAATCATCGAAGCAGGATTTGATGAAATATATTCGTTCATATAAGAATATTTAAATAATCCCCTCATAGATGCAAGCTTTCTTGAAATTGAAATCGTTTCAAGCCCTGCTTCATTAAGCTGCATTATATAGTTTTTTATTAATTTCTCGGATATATCTTCTAATTCTAATTTGGAATGTATCCGGCAAAATTTCAAAAAATCTTCGAGATCTTTTTTATAAGATTTTACAGTATTATCCGAATAACGTTTTACTTTCCTGGTATATTCAATAAACTCATTTATTGCTTTCGCAACTTCCATTAAATTATTTTTCCACTTCTTGTTGAACTTCTTCGGGTTCGTTTATTTTAGATTCTTCACCGCATTTAGGACATTTTAAATAATTTCCTTTTTTAACGGTGTACCGTTTTTCCATATACTGTGAATCGCCGTTCGGGCATTCTTGAGGAATCGGTCTATACCAGCTAACGAAATCGCATTTGGGAAATTTTGAGCATCCGAAAAAAATACGTTTTCTTTTGGATTTCCTTTCGACTACATCGCCTTCGCCGCATTTAGGGCATTTAACTCCGAGGCTTATATTTTTTATGAAATCACAATCGGGATAATTTTCACACCCGATAAATCTTCCAAACTTCCCTTCCCTAAATACAAGTTTTCCGCCGCACTTTTCGCAAATCTCTCCTGTATACTCAGGTTCCTGGTTTTGTGCGGCTGCTTCTTTAAGCGATTTTATATTTTTACATTCAGGGTAATTGCTGCATGCTAAAAATTTGCCGTATCGTCCGACTTTTATGATCATTTCATGTCCGCAGACATCGCAAATTATTTTCTCAACTTCATTTTCTACTTTTTTTAATGCATTCGAAAAAGGGTAATAAAAATCATTCAATACATTCACATAATTTATTTCACCTGAAGCAATTTGGTCTAATTCTCCTTCCATTCCAGAAGTAAAATCTTCGTTAATAATATCGGGGAAATTTTTTACAAGAATACCGTTTACTACTTTGCCTAATTTTGTCGGGATAAGTTTTCTTTCCACCTGATCTACATATTTTCTATCTTGAATCGTGCTGACAATTAATGAGTAAGTACTCGGTCGTCCGATACCCTTGCTTTCGAGTTCTTTTATCAAAGAACTTTCAGTAAACCTGGCAGGCGGTTTTGTAAAATGCTGCGATTTTTGCAGATCGTCGAGAATCAATTCCTGTCCTTTTTCAAGCCCGAGGGGAATTTGAACATTACGATATTCATCTTTCTCTTCAACATTTTCCTTTGGTTCGTACATTTCAACATAGACCTGCAAAAATCCGTTAAATTTAACAGCGGAGCCAAATGCTTTAAATAAAAATTCACCTGCAGATACTTCTATTACGGTAGTTTCCATCAAAGCAGGATTCATCTGTGAAGCAACGAACCTATTCCAGATCAATTCATAAAGCTGGAAAGATTTTTTATCAAGGAATGACTTAACAAACTGCGGAGTATATTTTAACGACGTCGGCCTAATAGCTTCGTGTGCATCCTGAACATTAATTTTATTTTTCTTTTCGTAATAGTTAGCTTTTTCAGGTAGATAATCTTGTCCGTAATTGTCTTTAATAAAATCTCTAACCTGCGGTAAAATTTCTTCACTTATTCGCGTTGAGTCGGTTCTCATGTAAGTTATCAAACCTACGAGGCCTTCTTTGCCTAAGTCAACACCTTCATAAAGATTTTGTGCAATTCTCATAGTCTGCTTTGGACGAATGTAAAGCCGCCTGGATGCTTCGGCCTGTAATGTGCTTGTAATAAAAGGCGCCGAAGGATTTCTCTTAGTATTACGCTTGGTAATATTGGAGATTAAAAAACTGTCTTTTGCCTTAATTCGATTGTAAAAATCTTCAGCGGTTTTTTCATCGGGAATAGCGACATACTCTTTTATAAATTCTTCCCATTCTTCATTGCTCATTTCAGGTTTTGGTTTAATTCTTATGTCTTTTCCGTCGACACTGAAAAGTTTTGCCTTAAAATCTTCTTTTTTATTATTGCTGAAAATTGCTTTAATGGACCAATATTCAATGGCAATAAATTTTTCAATTTCAGCTTCACGGTCGCAAATTAATTTTAAAGCGACAGACTGAACTCGCCCGGCAGATAATGATTGACTGCCTGATAATTCGATTACGGCTTTCCAGAGGAACGGACTCATCTTATAGCCGATAATTCTATCCATTACTCTTCGTGCACGCTGGGACGAAACAAGATTAACATCAATCGAGCGCGGAGATTCCATTGCTCTTTTTACGCCGGTTTTGGTTATTTCATTAAAGAGTACCCTGTAAATATTGTCTTTTGCTTTCCCGTTTAAAATATCTGCAATATCCTGGGCAATTGCTTCTCCTTCCCTATCAGGGTCAGTCGCTATATATATTTTATCGCTTTTCGCAGCCAGATTTTTTATTTTTTTTATAATGTCCCCTTTACCCCTTATAGTAACAAACTGAGGTTCAAAACCTTTGTCGACATCGACTCCTAATTTGGTTTTGGGTAAATTTCTAATGTGGCCGACTGTCGGTTCAACAATAAAATCTTTTCCCAGATATTTATTTATAGTTTTTGCCTTTGCTGGAGACTCAACTAAAACTAAATTTTTGCTCATCTAATTTCCATTCTTTAATTTACAGAATCCGATAAAAATAACGACAATCTGCTTCCCGGCAACATCAAATTATTTACACCAAGGAATAATGCTAAAATTAAAATATTTATTTCGTTTCTCGATACATTTTTTTTATTAAAGTACCTGATTTCCTCAAGAATTGAATCAATATCGTAATTATTAAGCAGACCAAGATTGAACAGCCCGAGAATATAATTACAATTTTTTAATCCCAGCAGATCTTTTTCATAATTGGAAAAAATCCTAATTCCCTGTGTTGAAATCTCGGGATTATCCAAAATCTCAGTCATATCGCTGAGTAATTTTTCATAAATCCAGCTATAAGCAGTTGCGGTGATATTATTTGAATTTTCATTAATAAATTTTTCAGGCCGGATGCTGAGCTGTAAACCTTCATTTTCAAGGCTTTCCACAATTTTAATTAATTTCTGCTCTAATTTAGGTCTCATTTATAAAACCCCTTAATGTTTTTAAGCTTATTTACCAATTCATTCTCTTTTTTTATCATCGTACTTTTTGATATTTTGTTCATATCGTCATAACCGATTATATGTAAAATACCATGTATCACCAATCTCGTTATTTCAATTTTGATTGTCGTATTAAACAATTTCGCATTTTTTACTGCATCATTGACGGAAATAAAAATTTCCGAATCAAAAATGCTTTGACTGCCTGAATAATTAAACGTTAAAATATCAGTAGAATAATTATGATTCAAGTATTTTTTATTAATTTCCAAAATCTTTTTCGAATCGATGAAATTTACTATAAGAGTATCTATCTCGAATTTCAATTCGTTTTTAAGATTGCCAATTAATTTATGAACAAAGCTTTTTTTAAAATTATAACGATTTTGGAAATTAATTGATAAATTCTTAATCACATATTTTCCGGAAATTTCAAATTTTAATTTGCAGGCCTTCTTCTGCTGCAAGACAATTGATTTTTGATTTCTTACCCGTTAAAAAGTATTTAGTTTCCTCAAGCATGCGGTCAATTTTTTCATCACTGAAATCCGGGTTATAATGAAAAAACACCAAATTTTTCACGTTTGCTAAGATACTAAAATATGCAAGAGAAATGTTACTCGAGTGCCCCCATCCCTTTTTGCTTTTAATCGATGCTTCATCGTACATTGCATCGTGTATCAAATAATTTGCATTTTCGCAAAATTTAATTGTATCGTGATTAAGCTCTTCCAATCTTTCAAAATCGTCGGGATTACCTTCGTTTAATTTGATTTCATTATCAGTCATATAAATTACTGATTTGGAACCTTCGGTCAATTTGTATGTGAGTGCAGGCGAAGAATGGTTTACCATAAATGTTTCAACTTTTACGCCGTCGATTTCAAAGTGTTCTTTTAGTGAAACTTCATGAAAACTAATTTTTGCACTTACTTGTGAAAAATCCACCGGGAAATGATTCGGATTCATCTGATCCTTTAATAATTTTTCAATCCCGGTACCCAAACTATTCAAACCGTAAAATACAATTGATTTGGTTTTATCATACAACGGTGCAAAAAAAGGAATTCCCTGGATATGATCCCAATGATAATGGCTAATGAATATGGAAATTTCATCGGAATGATTCTTTACGATATAGTTTCCAAGTTCTCTTATACCACTGCCGCCGTCGAGTATAATCGTTTTTCCGCCTGCAGATTTAACCTCGACGCAAGGAGTATTACCTCCGTATTTTAATGTATTTTTACCGGGTACGGGAATCGATCCCCTCGTACCCCAGAATTTAATTTCCATTTTTTCAAAAATCTTTTAATGAATTCAGCGCTAACTCACTGTATTTTTTATAACGTAATGCAGAACTTTCAATATCTTCAATTTCAATTTTAGTTAAATCACGTATAACTTTAGCAGGAACTCCGGCAACAAGCTTACCATGCGGTACAGTAAAACCGGGTTTTACAACTGCACCTGCCGCAACAATTGAATTGCTCTCAACTATTGAGCCATCCAAAACAATTGCACCTATCCCTATGAGGCATAAATCATGCAACGAGCAGCCATGCAATTTAACCGAATGTCCGATTGTAACTTTATTACCGATGTTTAGGGGATATTTATTATTTGTAACGTGCAGAATGCAGCAGTCCTGTATATTTGATAAATAACCTATTTTAATATAATGAACGTCGCCTCTAATGACTGTGTTATACCATACACTTGAATCAGAACCGATTTCAACATTACCAATAATTTTTACGCCTGGTGCAAGAAATACTCCATTCCCGATTTTAGGAAAAAATCCCTTATTAGGGAACAATTTTATTTCATCTTCTAATCTCCGAATTTTGGTGGTTCCCATCCTTCTCTATTCCAATTTATTAATTCAACAGTTATGTTGCCTAATATTACGTGCAGCTTTGCCAAAATAGGTATGGAAGCATTATCGTTCGAAAACCATCCTTCAAATTTGCCTGTTAAGCCGAAGATACTTACAAATTGAGCTTCGCCGTCAAGCTTAACACATGAGATTTCGTAATCAACAGCATCAATCGAAATGCCCGATACATCATCTGAAAAATTTATAATTGTTTTTTCCTTTTTCTCATTAACAAATGTTGGAACTGAAACGGTTTTGTTTTGACCTGAATTTATCCTCGCAAAATAAAAGATGGATAAGCCGTCCTCGTATTCTTTTTTAACTGTTCCAATAGAATCCGTCCAAACTTCTTTCGGATCGTACCTGCCTTTTATTACTCTAACTTTTGAACTATCATAATCGAAATAATATTCGGTGTAAGTTGTTACTTTTTCAGATTTAACTATTCCCCTAAAATAATCCGAATAAAAATCCCGGTTTATCATGCTTTCATAAATTTGATGAAGAGCAACAAAAGGCACCCCTTCATATGAATCAATATATGCTAGAGTATTGTAAACGGTTCTGCCATGTATTTCCTTTTTATTCAGAACTTTAAATTTTATTTCTCCGAGTTTGAAAATTGAATACTTGACCAGATATGTAAGCACTTCTCCCACCTGCATTTTTTCACCCTCAATAAAATTGATATTTTTTCCATACTCTAATTTGTTCTCTGGGCGAAGAGAAAAAGAAGTTAGAACAAACGACAATGAAAAAAATATTAATGATAACCTTCTCATTTTAAATTTGCCAGGTTTTTTGCTTCATCAAATAACGTTACTGCCTTTTGAAATTGATCATCGACAGTAAGCATTACTTTATACCAGCCTTCGTTTTTCCAAAAATTTCTTGCAACTTGAGCTTTTAATCTTGCAGCGATATAATCTTTGTCTTTTAGAAACTGCTTATCATTAAATTTGACGCCTTTTGATTCTGCAAATTTAATAAACTCATTTAAATCATTTTGTGTGAAATTAAAATCATGAATGAATTTGTCCGGATCGTTTTTGTATTTTGTCCGGATTTTACTTGAATGCGTATCAAGATAATTGAGCACGAATTGGTAAAGGATTTTGTTCTTAAGCAGCTTAGTTGTATAACCTGATAATTTATCGCCCCTTATAATATAATCAGGCGTTATTCCGCCTCCGCCATAAACAATCCTGCCTGAATGAGTTTTAAATGTTTTTTGTAAAGAATCTTTTTCGGCTTCATGTTCAAGGTTATTGCCCTCTGCCTCGGTATTATTTCCAGCCTCAGCATAGTATTCTTTTTTATTCTTTAAATCTTTATAATCCCTCTGGATTGATCTTCCGGACGGAGTGTAATATTTAGCTATTGTCAATCTTAACGCAGAATTATCGGGAAGCTCGTATTGTCTCTGAACCAATCCTTTCCCGAAAGTTGTTTCGCCGACTATCAATCCCCTGTCCCAATCTTGAATTGCTCCTGAAACAATTTCACTGGCCGAAGCGCTGCCGCTGTTAACCAGGATAATCAAAGGTATATTTTCATATGGTGATGATTTTGAAGAATACCGTACTTCGTCAAATTCGGGCCTTCTGCCTTTTGTGTAAACGATTTTTTTCTTTCCTGAGATGAATAAATCTGCAACCTCAACTGCCTGCTCGAGATATCCCCCGGGGTTTCCTCTAAGATCCAAAATTAATTGTTGCATCCCCTGGCTTTGTAAATCGGAAAGGGCTTTGTTTAATTCGTCGAAAGTTGTTTCTGAGAATCTGCTTAAGCTTACATATGCAGTCTTAGTATTGTACATAAAGTAAGTATCAACCGAATATAAAGGAATTTTTTCTCTAGTAATTACATATTTTAGAGGATCGGTTTCTCCATAACGAATGAGTGTAACAGAAACTTTGGTGCCTGCTTTACCTCTTAATTTATTTCTTACTTCATTATTAGTTATCCCTATTACATTCTTACCGTTAACTTTAATTATCCTGTCGCCGGATTTAATTCCCAATGCTTCACTTGGACCCCCGGAAATAGGTGATACAACAACTAATGTGTCATTAATTATTTGAAATTCAATTCCGATTCCGTCAAAATCTCCTCTAAAGGATTCTTCGATGGTTTGGAGCTCTGCGGGAGGAATATAAACCGAATGAGGATCTAATTTACCAAGCATTCCGTTTATGGCGGCATCTACTAATTTTTGAGTATCTACATTTTCGAGGTAATAATCTTCCGTATAAGTAAGTACGTCTTTAAATTTCTCAACCCCTGCGCTTGTCTTATCATCTGAAAAAACCTGGTTGATCTCAATTCCTAATACAATTCCTATTGTAATTAATATTATGCTTAAAGGAATTCGAAACCCTAGACGTTTCATTTTGTACTCCGGGATGAAAAATTATAATTGCGCTCTTAAAGTAACATAAGTCTCGATCTTTTTCTCTGTCATCGAATTTTGAAGTGAATTATTTATATATGCCGTGTTGATCGTAAAGAATATTTCATTGAACGGTTCAAAAGTTAATGATAGGGAGTATTGCCGCAAATATTCGAGATCACCATCGAGCAGATGAACGGTTTCTGAATCGAAAACCCGATGTCCTAAAGAAATATTTCCACCGACATTTTGTTTAACTGTACCGTTGGAATTTAAAGGGTTTGCACCGTGAATTACATATGACAAAGCAAAGGAAAGATTCAACATGTAATTTATTCTGTAATCTAATTTTGAATATAACATTTCGCTGTTGGGATCTAAGAATGAACCAAGCTTATAGCCGAAATTGGTGTAATTATTTTGATTTAGCCGATGAGTAAAAACGTATGGGTCGATCTTGACATACTCAAGTTGAATTCCCAACGGTAAAATACCGTATAAATTTTCGGAATTTAGTCCTAATTGAAATAAAGTTTTGTTGCCATACCAGCCTGTTCCTAATTTGCTGAAGGAAATATCATCTATAAGAAACATAGAATAAATCTTCAAACCCTTTATAGAATTATTTTTTGCATCTATAAAAAGAAGCGAATTATCCCTGTCTTGATTAGCATGCTCAGCAGATTTATAAAAATTAAACGGATTGAGATAAGATAAATCAATCGGCCGATCGGCGTAAATTATCATTTCCCCGACACCGAAATCAATATTATCCGAAATATCAAATCCGATTCTGTGGTAACCGAAATATTTTTCTTCAACCGCGTGCACACTCCCTGTAACAGGATCTGTAACGATTGATTCGGGACCTAAGAGTTTAGCATGAAAATATTGAAAATTAAAAAACTTATAATCGATATTAAATCCCAAGTAATCGAAAATGGGCGCATTATTATCAAGAATAATTTTTACAGGGCCGTAACCGACATTCATCCGGTCCCTTCCGATTTTCAATTTAACCAGGTTAAAATCAGCATCTAAATAACCATATGTTTGATCAAAGAATTTGCTTGAATCGGTTGAATTGATTTTATAATTATATTTTAGATCATTCCTGATTAAAGCTGCATTTTTATTTCCTCTATAAATTCCATTCGTACCGTAAATTTCAAACCCGATCCTTTTCAAAATAGTTCCGCGCACTTTGCCGCCGATAATTCCAAGCTCTGCTGTTTCATTTAAATGGTTTTCCCTATCATTTAAAGAAAGCAACTGGCCCTCACCTAAAAGGTTTACAAACAAATTCATATTATCGGGATCAATGTAAGAGAAAAAATATTTCTGCTTTTGAGAAAACGGGTTGTATCCTCCCTTCTCTGTAAGCGATTGCGATTCTTTCAAATTGCCGAATAACTCAAATTCGAATTCAATCTCCAAATCACTTAAAATTTTCTTATCGATTTCATCAAGCTGGTTTTCATTCGCAATTACCTCTTTTATAAAGACTGCAATTTCTTCTCTTGTTTTTGGAATCTGGAAAGAATTGTAATTGTTAATGAGCTTTAAAGTTTCCATTCTTTCAAGGAAATTGTAAACCGGGTTTTGAACGGAAACGTATTCGGATTGCGCAAATGAAATCGCAGGTACAATAAAGAAAAGCAGTATTGAAATAATTGTTTTCATCTATCTGACTTGCTCCCATTCGCTTGAGATGGATTTTTTTCTAAAAACAATGGAAGATGAATTTCTGAGCCATAACCATGTAACATGCAGGTAGCCGAGTTTTCTGTACCTCCGCGGAGATTCGTAAATCCAAACTTTATTCGTATGCAAGACTTTTCCTAATTTTCTTATTCTCATAAAGAGATCGAAATCTTCTCCTGCGATAAGAGATTGATTATTTCTGCCTATTTTTTCGAATACATCTCTTCTAATAACCTGGCATTCTCCTCTTCCCATTCCAACACCAAAAATATTTAGTGCATGGAAATAAGCATTATAAAACCCGTGAAATAATTTATCGGACAATATTTCTTCTTCGGGAAAAACTTTAACGTTGCATGTTAAAGCTAAATAATCAGAATTATAAAAAGAATAATCAAGATACTCAAAAAACTTTTTAGCATTATTCAAAATAATATCGCCGTTAAGAAAAATCAAAATTTCTCCGGAAGCAATCTGTGCTCCGATGTTTCTCCCTTCGGCAATAGTTTGTTTATATGAACCTGTATGAACTTTAACAACATCGGCATGCTCTAAAGCAATCTCGACCGTATTATCTGTACTGCCTCCGTCCGAAACGATTATTTCTGCGTTGAACTTTTTTTTAACATCAATTTCTTCAAGCTGCTTAAGCAATTCCGGAAGTAATTTTTCTTCATTCAAAGTTGGAATAATTATACTATATTTCAATTTACCCCTGAAGTTTCAATAAAAAATAAAATTCCAATATTATACCTTAATTTCAGGTTTCATCTGGGGAAAGAAGATAACATCCCTGATTGAAGACTGGTCTGTAAGCAGCATTACAAGCCTGTCAATTCCGATACCCAGCCCGGCAGTAGGCGGCATACCGTACTCAAGTGCGCGAATAAAATCTTCATCAATCTGATGCGCCTCTTCATCTCCCTGCTCGCGCATTTTAGTCTGTTCAAGAAATCTTTCTTTTTGATCAACCGGGTCATTCAGTTCCGAAAAGGCATTGCACAATTCCCTTCCAGCAGCGTAGAGTTCAAATCTTTCAACTGCTCCTTCTTTCGATCTATGTTTTTTCGCAAGAGGAGAAATTTCAAGCGGATAATCAACAACAAAAGTAGGCTGTATTAATTCCGGCTGAACGGCAGAACTGAAAATCTCATCAATCAATTTACCCTTGGTTTCTATTTTTGAAAGATCAATATCAAAATTTTTAGCGGCATTTTTTAATTCGTCGAATGAAGCTGAAAGAATATTTAGGCCGGTTTTTTCATTTAAAGCATCAATCATTGAAACTCTGTTCCAGGGAGATTTAAAATTTACTTTTAATTCACCATAATCAAATTCTAATTTATTAAATACTTCACTGCAAATATGATTGATTAATTTTTCCACAAACTGCATCATCCATTCGTAATCTTTATACGGGACATACAATTCCATCATTGTAAATTCGGGATTATGCGTACGATCCATTCCCTCGTTTCTAAAATCTTTAGAGATTTCATAAACGCCGTTAAAACCGCCGACAATTAATCTTTTTAAATATAGCTCGTCTGCAATTCGTAAATATAAATCCGTATCAAGCGTATTATGGTGAGAGACAAACGGTCTAGCAGAAGCGCCTCCGTAAAGAGGCTGAAGAATCGGAGTTTCGACTTCAAGATATCCGTTTGAATCTAAAATTTTTCTCATCGAGGAAATTATTCTGCTGCGTTTATTAAATATTTCCTTAATATGAGGATTTACAATTAAATCAAGGTATCTTTGCCTATACCTCAACTCGATATCGGTAAATTGATCGTGTATAATTTTTTTCCCCGATTCATCGGTTGTTTCTTTTGCAATCGGCAGCGGGCGAAGCGACTTGGTTAAAACAGTCAGCGAAGTGACATGAACCGAAATTTCGCCTGTTTTAGTTTTAAATACATATCCCTCAATTCCAATGATGTCACCGATGTCGAGTAATTTAAAATTGTCATAAGATTCGCCTATATCATCTTTCCTCAGGTAAATTTGTATTCTACCGCCGTAATCCTGGATATGGGCGAAAGATGCTTTACCCATTCTTCTTAGAGCCATTATTCTTCCTGCAAGCTTAACATTTCTCTTTTCATTTTCATTAAAAGTATTTTTAATTTCTTCGGCATTAGTATCAGTTTCAAATGAATAAGGATAAGGATTTATACCTCTGGACTTAAGCTGATCTAATTCTTCAAATCTTCTTTTAATAAGTACATTTATATCCTGCTGAGGATTATTTTCCACAAAGCCTCCGTTATTTTCTTTTAAAATTAGCAAGGCGCAAGCATACAAGATCCTGTATGTTTTCCGCCAGTTTAACTGGAACAACAAAATTATTTACTATCATCGAAAAAGCAACCGGTTCATTATCGGCTGTAAATGCATAGCCGGATAAGCTCCGTACTGCATCAAGGTAACCGGGTTTTGCTCTGATTTTATTAACGGCATCTGTATTTTTTAATCTTTCTCCAAAAGTTCCGTCAACTCCGGCAATAGGCAGCGAATTGTAAAAGGCAATAAAATACTTACTCTTGTACATATAAGTAAGTAAATTTAATATCTGTTTCGGTGAAACAAGATTCAATGGAGATAAGCCGCTGCCGTCAACCATAACCATGTTGTGGGGATTTATGCCCATTTCTTTTAGAATAGGTGAAATTGCGTTAACCCCGTTCACCGCAGTTCCCCATCCAAACTTTTCGTACCCGATTATTTTTAAAAGCTGTTCTGCAAAAAAATTAATACTGTTTTTATTAATTGCTTTAATAATTTCTTTCAGAGGAGGAGAGTAATATGTAAAAAGCAGCGACATTGAATTGTAATCCAGAGGCGCAGAAATATCATCAACATCGATTGGATAACCGTCTACTTCAATTCCTTTTTTCTGTAATATATCTTTTAAAACGACAACGGAATATTGAGTCGGGTTGTTAACGGTTACATATGTTTTCACTGAATCATCCGAATTGCGAATCGTGCCGAATACATTAACGATGTTCGTACCTCTTTGACGATAAACATCGATATTAGTGGTCGAATCTTTTGGGACAACAATTATATCATTTACGATTACAATATATTTTGTATCAGGAATAGTTTTTATTACAGCCTTTTTCTTTTGTCTGTCTACAGTAACTATTATATCAACGCAATTATCGTTGAACGACACAGCCCCCGATGGAGCGGAATACCAATAGCTTTCATGATCCCACGCCCAGCCTTTTCCCAATCCAACATTGTCGAATTTATTATCATCACCGATAATGTTTCCTCTTATTTCATCGATACCCTTTGCTTGAAGAGAATCGGCCCAATCGTCAAATACTTTAAAAATGTCGTCGTTATAAAACCTGCCTGAAATTGTCGGATCGCCTCCTCCCTGCCAAATTAAATCGCCGTCAAGGGTTGACCCGTCAATTTTTCCGCGCGTATAAATTTCCGATTTAAACCTATAATCCTCACCTAAAAGTACCAAACCTGCAGCCGTCGTAAACAATTTCATATTTGAAGCAGGTACAAACAGCTTACTTGCATTTCTTTTATAAAAATATTCACCGGTTTTCAACGATTGAATAATTACTCCCCAGTTTGCATTGCTGAAATTCGGATCGTCAAAAATATCGTCCATCTGTCTGTGGAATTCCACTAAATTCGAATACACCTCATTAACGGAAGTATCTTTTTCAGCTTTCCCTTCAAGTTGTGCAAAAAGAGGAAAAGTAAAAATCACAAAAACAAAAATTATTTTTTTAATTCCGGTTGCCATATTCCTTGAAAATATGTTTAACTTCCTGTTCGGATAATTTCCGGTAATTCCCGATAGGAATATCCGCCTTCAGTCCAGCAAAACTTTTCCGGTTAAGCGATACTACTCTATACCCTGCGGCATTGAACATTTTCTTAACAAAATGATTTCTTCCTTCAACACACTCAACATTTATAAAGCCGGCTTTTTTATTATTGAATTCAATTTTTTGAAACCTGCCTTTCATCCCTTCGATAAAAATTCCTTTTTTTAGTTTGACTGCATCATCATCTTTAAGAGGTAAATTTAATTTTACTTCATAAACTCTCGGTACTGAATTTTTAGGATGGGTTAGCAGATATGAAAAGTCTCCATCGTTTGTTAAAAACATTACGCCGGTAGTATTATAATCCAACCTGCCGACAGGATATATTTTTTCTTTAACCTTTAGAATATCTGTTACAGTCTTCCTGTTTTTTTCATCATTTGTAGTGGTAACAATACCTGCTGGTTTATTCAATAAAAAATATACGTGTTTTTTAGGATTAACTTTTTCTCCGTCGAATTTAACGATGTCCGTTTCCGTATCAACTTTAAAAGAAAGATCCGTAATGGTTTTATCATTTATTGAAATTCTTCCGCTTAAAATCAATTCTTCAACTTTTCTTCTTGAAGCAATACCGCACTCCGCTAAAAATTTATTTAACCTAACTTTCATCCGGTTTATCCTGCTCCTCTTCATTTTCGACATTTTCTTCAAGAAGGTTCATCAGTATTTTCTGTTTTTGTTCGAGAAAATCTTCATCCTTCATTATTTCCTCAATTTCGCGTGGTTTAGGAAGATCGCTGAGTTTTGCCAAACCGAAATATTTTAAAAATTCATTTGTAGTCCCATATAAAAGAGGCCTGCCGATTGTTTCGGACCTGCCGCTGATTGTAATCAAATCTTTTTCAAGCAAGGTATTTAAAACATAATCCGAGTTTACACCGCGTATCTTTTCGAGTTCGGGTTTTGTTATCGGCTGCTTGTATGCAATTATAGCAAGAGTTTCCAACGCCGCCTGGCTTAATTTTCTTTTACTTTTTTCAGATGATAAAAATCCGATATATTTTGCAAATTCGGCTTTTGTACCGAATGTATAACCGTTTGCAATCCTTAAAATTTTAACCGACATATTTTGCTCGACGTACTTTAAGTTTAGTTCATCGACACATTTTTCGATATCATCGGAAGAGATTTGAATTTCCTCTCCGTCTATTTCTTTTATCGCTTTAATAATTTCCTGCCCTGGGATTGGTTCATCCGATGAAAAAATCAATGCTTCAATAACCGAGATGTAAGTTTTATCCATTATTTATTTTATATATTACAAAATCGTTAAAATTTTCAGATTCCCTGATTCCAATCCGCTCTATTTTAACCAATTCCAAAAGAGCAATAAAGGTAATAACAATTCTTATTTTTTCCCGAATACCGTTTATTAAGCTTAAGAAATGAAGTTCCGGCGAATTTTTTAGGCTGTTCATAATGAAATCAATTTGCTCCTCGATGGATACGTTTATCTTCTTGATTTCGTGAACGGGAGTTTCTTTTATCGATTCAATAGCTTGCTTAAATACCTTAGCAAGATCATAAATAGAAACATTCTTTAATAGAATTTCATAATCAGGCGGAATTTCTTTTTCATCCATAGAAAAATTTCCCCGGAAATTTATTTTTCTCTGGTTGGATTCAAAAAATGAAAATTCCTCCGCCATCTCTTTATATTTTTTGTACTCCAGCAAGGCATTAATTAAATCCTGCCTCGGATCAATCTCTTCGCCTTTTTCATCAATTTCCCTCGGCAGCAGCATTCTTACTTTAATGTGCATAAGTGTTGATGCCATTAAAATAAAATCACCGGCTGTTTCGAGATCGAGCATTTTAATTAAGTTTACATATTCCAAAAATTCTTTGGTTATCTTCGAAATCGGAATATCGTAAATATTCAATTCGTCTCTTTTAATGAAGAACAGGAGAAGATCGAGAGGTCCTTCAAAATGATCTAATTTAATTCTATACATTTATCCGAATTTCATTTTTTCGTGAACTTCATTCATGGTTTCTTCGGCAATCTTCTTTGCCCTTTTTTCACCATCGGCCAGGACATCCTTCACTTCGCCGGGATGTTCTTCAAGATGTTTTCGCTTTTCAATTATCGGTTCAAGCAATGCGGAAATTTTCGATGCGCAATTCATTTTGCAATCGAAACATCCAAGTGCACCTGACCGGCAGCCTGCCTCAATTTCAGGTATTTCGCCGGGATTAAATTTTTTGTGGTACGAAAATACAAGACAAATATCAGGATTGCCCGGATCACCTTTTCTAATTTTTTGAGGATCCGTTACAGCCTTTTTCAATTTAGATTTTACTGTTTCCGGATTATCGGAAAGTAAAATGGTATTGTTTAAAGATTTACTCATCTTTGCATTGCCGTCTAGACCCGGGAGACGTGAAAATTTTGTCAGCAGTGGTTCCGGTTCGGGAAAAACCGTTCCGTACTGATTATTAAAACGTCTCGTAATTTCTCTCGTTATTTCAATGTGCGGTACCTGGTCTTCGCCAACAGGGACAGCATTGCCTTTGTATAACAATATGTCTGCTGCCTGCAATACCGGGTAGCCAAGATGACCGTAAATTACTTGTTCAATATGTAAATCTCTTACTTGATCTTTAACAGTAGGATTTCTTTCAAGCCGATTTACCGTGATTAACATACTTAAAATCAAATTTAGTTCCGTATGTTCTTTTATCTGAGATTGCCTGAACATCGGGCTTTTTTGAGGATCAAGCCCTGCGGCAAGCCAGTCAATCAGCATTTCTATGGAATTTTCGTAAATGCCGCTGGTATCTAAGTTTGTTGTAAGCACATGATAATCGGCAATTAAATGAAAATTTTGATATTCATCCTGAAGTTTAACCCAATTTTCCAATGCACCTACATAATGGCCGATATGCAGTTTCCCGGTCGGCCTCATTCCGCTGAGTATTCTTTTTTTTGTCATTTGAGTGAATTATTTTAAATACAATTTTAAAAAATAACAATATTGAACAAAATAAACTCAATCAAAATTTAAAAGAATTTTTTTAAGTGATTATCCGGGATAAAAAATCGAACGAACGATTCTAAAATAATTATGACTGAAATATTTTTGAATATCCGGATTTTATTTATAAACCGTATCAAAGTTTAATCCCTCTTCCTATAGTTCAAGAAGCTGTATAAGTAAATAAGCTTTACTAAATCGATATTTGTTGTTATAATTATTATAGAAATAAATTTTCTTAATAAATAACAAATTCCCCGATGAGATGGTATACTTTTTCAATTGAACATACAGGGGGGAAATTTAATGAAGAGCAAAGGTTGCTTAACTATTTTAAAAAAATTTACAACGATTTAAAAGAACCGAAGGAACTTACGCTCTTTAAAAGTGAACAAAGCAATATAAAAAAGGTTTATTTTATTTCGATTCCCGATCATTTAATCTCACTAAAAAATTTATTCCTTGCAGTTTTCAATTTGTACCCGTGTGATGCTCCTGATCCCGAAACTTTAAAATATATTGGGGGTGACCGGCAAGAAATCCATAATAGCTAACACCATCTGCCGGTTTTCTTTAAGATAAATATAAGTATGGTTTCCAATTTTCATCAATTTTTCCCACAACATTTTTTATAAACATAATATGGCTCGGCTTAAAAGGTTTAGTCAATAGATTCATATTTGCTTCAAACGGAGTTCGATCACCTTTTTTATTATTGCACAAAGTGCAGGCGCTAATCAAATTTTCCCATGAATCTATTCCGCCTTTTGCTCTCGGGATAATATGATCTATCGTTAAAGGGAGATCACTCCTGCCGCAGTAAGCACAACGGTAAGCGTCCCTGCGAAGGATATTTTTCCTTGTAAGCACTACTTTTTTATAGGGGACATTAACATAACGGCTTAATCGTATTATACTCGGCCAGGGATATTGAGAGGATACCGAATGGATGGTTTTACGTTTGTCGTCAAAAACTAACTGTGCTTTACCAAGGTAAATTAAAACAACAGCTTTTTTTATATTACAAACTGTTACAGGTTCATAACTCTGATTTAGTATAAGAACCTTGGCATTTAAACGCCCATTAAAACGCTTGGCAGGTTCGAAGACATACTCCTTTATTTATTTTTTCTATTTTGAATTACAAAATAAACTCTGAAAACAATTCTAAGGATAAAAAGAATTATTGCAATAACTAACAGCGTTATATAAAATTCTTTCGGTACTGCATTAATCAGAATCAAGAATAACAGAACAAAAACTACAGCTATAGATCCGTAATTGAAAATCTTGTAAAATTTAGTATCCAAATTAAATTATTTCGATGTATTATAAAATTCAAATAAACGGCACATCTTAAAGGTAAAAAAATTCCGCAGTTTAAAATCACAATAAAAAATATAGTTAAAATTTGAAATATTTACCAAGTTTATCTTTAAATATCTTTATAGATTATTGCAACACAGGCGACATAATCCCTAGAATGACTTAATGAAATCTTAAGGTTTTTACCGTCAGATAAAAATGAGGACAACTTGCCGTCAAGCTTTACAACAGGCATCCCGTTGGGTTCATTTGTAATTTCAATGCTTTGCCAATTTGCACCTTTTTCCCAGCCGGTGGCAAGTGCTTTATAAACTGCCTCTTTTGCAGCGAACCTGGCTGCGAAATGCTGATAACTATTGCTTTTGGAATTACAGTAATCAATTTCTTTTTTCGTATAAATTTTGCATAGAAAGTTTTCGCCGAATTTGATAATGCTGTCTTTAATTCTATCAATTTCGATTATGTCGATACCTATTCCGATTACCATTATAAAATATCTATAAAATATTAAAAAATAATAACTTAATATCCGGCAGCGGAACCACTTCCGCGGTGATCTGCTACACCGGTAATTTCTCCAGTATCATTATCAATTTCAATTGCTTCGACTCTACCTAAAATTCTTTCATTGCCAATAATATATCCCATTTTTATTAAATTTAATTTTACACCGGGAGCAAGGCTATTTTTTTCATAATCGATTTTATCCGGCAGCCACTGATGATGTATCCTTGGACTTGATATTGCTTTTTGCAAAGTCATATGAAAATCCAAAGTATTTAAGATTACCTGCAACACCGATGTGATTATTGTTGAACCCCCTGGTGAACCAAGTATTAAAAATGGCTTGTCATTCTTTAATACTATAGTCGGAGTCATTGAACTTAACATTCTTTTTTCGGGTTGGATTGAATTTGCTTCCGAACCAACTAATCCAAATTGGTTCGGGACACCAGGCTTAGCACTAAAATCATCCATTTCGTTGTTCAATAAAAATCCTGCACCATCGACAATAATACCGGAACCGAACCATGAATTAATTGTTGTTGTAACGCTTACTGCGTTACCATCGGAATCATAAACCGAATAATGGGTTGTCTCATTACTTTCCCTTGGTAATTCATCCAAGCCGGCATGTATTTCTCCAGATGGAGTTGATTTATTTGTAATCTTTCCAAATAATTTTTTTGCATACTTGGCTGAAGTCAATAAATCAACCGGTACTTTGTAAAAGGCAGGATCCCCAAGGTATTTGCTCCGGTCGGCGTAGGCAAATTTCATCGCCTCAACAAGTTTGTGAATATATTCTGCTGTTCCATAATCCGCGGGTTTGAAATCATAATTCGTTAGTATATTTAGCATTTCAATTAAAGCAACACCGCCTGAAGAAGAAGGACCCATCGATACTATCTTATAACCCCGGTAATTTCCAATAACAGGTTCTCTTTCAACTGGTTTATATTCTTCAAGGTCTTTAGCTGAGATATATCCGCCCATAGATTTTACCTGTTTTATTATTAACGCTGCAGTTTCACCGCTGTAAAAGCCGGCATTGCCTTTATCTTTAATAAGGGTTAATGTTTTAGCCAAATCTTTTTGAATAAACAAATCGCCTTTTTTATACGGCTCACCGTTTTTAGAAAATACTTTTAATGATGAAGGATATTTTTTAAATCTCTCCATATGTAATTGGAAATCTTCCGCTGTAACAGAATCAAGTAAAAAACCTTTTTGAGCAATATCGATGGCGGGTTGAATTACAGTTGAAAGAGGAAGCTTTCCATAATGCTGAAGTGCATATATTAGTCCGGCTACAGAACCGGGAACGCTTACCGAGGTAATACCTTCAAGGCTAAGTTCCGGAATATAGTTTCCTTTTTTATCAAGAAACATATTTTTAGAAGATTTGAGAGGAGCCGTTTCCCTGTAATCAATCGTTGTATTTTTACCGTTTTTAAAATGGATAACCATGTATCCGCCGCCGCCAATATTCCCGGCCTGCGGATATGTTACTGCAAGTGCAAAACCAACAGCGACTGCTGCATCTACAGCGTTACCACCAATTTTTAATATTTGTACTCCGACTTTACTTGCTAATTCGTCCGCGGAAACAACCATTCCGTTTTTGACAGATGCAATTTTTTCATGCTTTGCCTGGGAACAGGCATTTACAAAAAGCAATAGGATTACTAATAAAAATAAAATTTGCTTAGAAAATGCTGAGATGCGCATTGACTTTTATTCCGTCTTTTTGTAATTGCTCATTGATGGTTCTTGTCAATTCGTTTACTTGATCGAGGGAACTTTTCAAGTTATCGAAAAACTTTTTATCGTAAATTACTTTCCCGATTGCACTTTGCTTGTTCAAAACTTCATCGGCAAATGAATTTATTTTTGTTAAAAGCGAATCCGATTTTTGCAAAACATTTTTCAGGTCTTTAACGGATTGATTAATATTTTCTTTATTGCTTGAAATAAATTGTTTTGCTTCATCGGTAAGTTCAACACTATTCGAAGTTAATTTATTTAGATTACTGCGGTTTTCATCAATTAATATATTGAGTTTTGAAGTTATCTCGCTCAAATTTGAAATTGAATTTTTAATATCGCTGTTAAGCTTGGCATCGGTCAAATATTTATTGAGAGAATTCAAGGTAATTTTAACATCATTTAAAGTAGAATAAAGATCGCCGCGCGCATCGCCGAGCATCGAAAGCGCCGTTGCAATATCTGCACTAAAAGTTCCTGATTGCAGCTTGCTGTATTCGAGCGGAGTTGATGAGGTGCCTGTATTTATTTCAATTTTTTTACCGCCCATCAAATCGAGCATTGAAATAGAAAATGTTGCATCGCTGTTTAGTTCTACATCATCATCGAGAGATATTTTTACGATTACACCGTTATCTTCCACTTTCATATCTTCGACAAAACCTTTTCTTACGCCGTTAACCATCGCATAGTCACCGACTTCAAGTCCCGAAACATTATCAAATTTAATGCGAACAATTTTTTGATCTGAAGTAATACTGAAATTTTTTGCCCATCCTAAAATCCAAAGAAAAATAATAATGCCGATGATAACCATTATTCCAACTTTAATTTCGCTTTTTCTTTGATCTTTCATTTTGTCCTCTTCACTTCCATTATTTTTTTCAAATTGTTTAATTCTTGGGAAGTAACCACGCTGTCTTCCAAAGTACTTTTAATAGAATTGATGACATTCTCGATAGAATCCTTTGAAAGAGAAGTTTTTTTATTAATCTCGTTTATATAATCACGTATGATTATTTTCAAAGAATCTCTTTCCACTGAAGGTTTTATACGTTCTATATCCTTGTCAATTTCTTTTGATAGAGCCGGAATAAAAATATGTTTAGCAGGAGTCAAAATAAAATCATTAAATTTATTCTCTATAATATACAATATTGCTGCAACTATTATAGTTAATATAATTACCGATTTAATAAAACATCCCCTCTTCAACTATTCTCCTTTTACTTTTTTTATAAAATATAAAGACATTTACTTTAAAAAATGAATCGACTCATTTATATGCCGCATAAAAAACCTCTTTACTATTCCCCTTTTATTTTTTCAATCAAAACTTTCATCACTCGCTTTTTTAAAACTTCCTTCACCGTAAATTTAAAATTTCCTATTCGAAAAGAGTAGCCTTCTTTAGGTACACTACCGGCTTTACTTAATACAAGTCCTCCAACGGTTTCAAAATTCTTATTCTCGTCAAGGATTTCCAAATTGATTAGTTCGTACAAATCGTCCATAGGTAATTTCCCCAGCACAAGATAAGTATTTTCATCAATCTTATTTACCGGGTTTTCTTCTTTATCGTATTCATCCCTTATTTCTCCGATAATTTCTTCCAAAATATCTTCAAGTGTAATTAACCCGGCTGTCCCTCCATACTCATCAACCACAATTGCAATATGCATTTTCATTTCCTGGAATTCTCGGAATAGTTCACTGATCAATTTTGTAGAAGGAACGAAGATGGCTTTTCGTGCAATTGCTGAAAGTTTAAGTTTTTTTCTTAAATCGTCGCTTCGCAGATAAGGGAGCAAATCTTTAGCATAGATTATTCCCATAATTTCATCAAGGCTTCGCTTGTAAAGGGGAAGCCTGCTATATCCGGAGTTGTTTATTTTTTTCATCATTTCGTTAAAACCGGTATCATCTTGAATTGAAACAATATCCACTCTCGGAGTCATGACTTCGTAGGCTGTCACTTCCCTAAAATTTACAATGCTTCTGATTAAGCCGTGTTCCTCATGCACAAGAGTTCCTCTTTCGTGACCGATATCGACAAGTTCTGTTATTTCATCCGGAGATATTACAGATTTCGATTTATCAATTTTAACTCTTGATATTGTAAGCCTAACAATTTCCGTTAGTATTTCAGATATCGGGAATAATAATGAATTTATCCAGTAAAGTGGAATTGCCACTGCTTTGGCAAATGAAAAAGGATTACGTGCGGCCCAAACTTTGGGAATGAGCTCCCCGAAAAAAATAATTAAGATTGAAAGAACTATTATTTGAAGGGTTAGAATCAGATTTTTATTTACATGATAGCTGCTGTAAATATCCAAAGCAATTGAAACCGCAACTATTGAAGCAAAAACATTTATACATGTATTGCCGATTAGAATAGTTACCAACAGGCGCCTTGGATATTCCAGCAGCCTGAGCAAATACCTTGATATTAATGAACTACCGGAAAAAGAGCGCTGCATTTTTTTTCTATCCAAAGAAAATAGAGCAACCTCGGAACCTGAAAAAAAAGCAGATAATAAAAAAGAAATTAAAAGAGCCAGAAGCTTATAATACCACTCAATTTCCAAATATTGATTATTTCCTCAAATGTATAACATAGCGTCTAAATCATTAAAAAGGAAGATCTTCATTTTCTTCAGTCTGAATGTTAGGCTCGGCTGTTTCACCGGCAGATTCGAACCCGCCTGCCTCACCTCCACCAGGTACTGATTCCAGAGGTATTATCCTTTCGGTAACAACTTCGGTCATATACCTTTTTACGCCGTCTTTATCGGTATAATCCCGTTTGTTCAATCTTCCTTCAACATAAAATTTCTTCCCCTTCTTAAGATTTTCCTTAAAGTAGTCGGATAAATTGAATGAAACGATATTATGCCATGTCGTTTCATTTACCCAATTTCCGTCTTTCCCCTTATAGCTGTATGAAGTTGCCAGGGAAAACGTTGTCACCGAAACATTATTATTTGTAAACCTTGTTTCGGCATCTCGACCTAAATTGCCGATTAACATTATTCGGTTTAATGAAAAAGCCATTTAGGGTCTCCCTTTAATGAATAAAATTGATTTCATTTCAATTTACGAATTCTTGTGATTAATGTCTAAAAAATCCGGGAAATTATTTTATTTTATTAAAAATATTTTCTTTAAATAATTGTAATTTATTCAAGCGGTTAAAAATTAGAATTTAAAAGTAAATAAAAAAAACAACAATTGCATTTTGATTTTAATTCTCGTCAACAAGAAAGGGAAAAAATGATTTCCCTGTTATGAAGTATCCATGCTAAATATCAAATAAATTATTATCTTCTATTACTTAGATTTATATCTTTTAATTTTACTAATACGGCATATACTTTGCTGAAAATTATTGATTTTTTACCTTCTAACGGAGGATGCAGTGAATGACAAATTAAATGAAAGCTCAATACAACATTCTTTTACAAAATGGCAAACTGAAACTTATTTAAAGGCATTAAAAAAATCACCGGGACGGGAAGAAGAATTTACTACCGTATCCTTTTCAAAAATCGAACCTCTCTACTTACCTCAAAAATTTTCGGAGCAAGAATATATAGATAATATTGGATTTCCTGGTGAGTATCCTTTTACACGTGGAATTCAGCCGACGATGTACAGGGGAAGATTGTGGACAATGAGACAATATGCGGGATTCGGAACTGCAAGAGAATCGAATGAAAGATATAGATATCTTCTGGATCAGGGCCAATCCGGTCTCTCGGTAGCATTTGATTTACCTACACAGATAGGGTACGACAGCGATGCTCCCCTTTCTTTAGGCGAAGTTGGCAAGGTGGGTGTTGCTATTGATTCCCTTGCGGATATGGAAATTCTTTTCGATAAAATTCCTCTTGATAAAGTTTCTACTTCAATGACGATAAATGCGCCTGCGTCGGTTTTGCTGGCAATGTACATAGCTGTTGCCGAGAAGCAGGGTGTTTCAAGAGAAAAAATCAGCGGCACTATCCAGAATGATATCTTAAAAGAATATATTGCAAGAGGTACATATATTTATCCGCCAAAACCTTCGATGAGATTGATTACCAACATTTTTGAGTTTTGTGCAAAAGAAGTTCCGCGATGGAATACTATCTCAATATCAGGCTATCACATAAGGGAAGCAGGTTCAACTGCTGCTCAGGAGGTTGGTTTCACATTATCAAACGGAATTTCTTATGTAGAGGCAGCAATAAAAGCAGGCCTAGGAGTCGATGACTTTGCACAAAGATTGTCATTCTTTTTTAACGCTCATAATGAATTGCTGGAAGAAGTGGCAAAATACAGGGCAGCACGAAGGTTATGGGCAAAAATTATGAAGGAAAGATTTGGAGCAAAAAAACCAAAATCATTGATGCTCCGGTTCCATACACAGACTGCCGGTTCTACTCTTACTGCTCAGCAGGTCGATAATAATATAGTTAGAGTAGCGATTCAAACATTAGCTGCAGTTTTAGGCGGAACTCAAAGTCTTCATACAAATTCAAAAGATGAAGCTCTCGCATTACCGACTGAACACTCTGTTAGAGTGGCATTACGAACTCAGCAAATTGTGGCCTATGAAAGCGGTGCGGCGAATACAATAGACCCATTAGCCGGATCATATTACGTGGAATCATTAACCGATAGTATTGAAAAAGAAGCTGAAGATTATATCGATAAGATAGATGCCATGGGTGGAACTATCGAAGCAATTGAAGCGGGTTATATCCAATCTGAAATTCAGGAAGCTGCCTATCAATTTGAAAAAGAAATTGAAAGCGGTAAACGAATTATTGTTGGTGTAAATAAATTTCATATTGAAGAAGATGAGTATAAAGATATTCTTAAAATTGATCTCAAAATTCAGGAAGAGCAGATTAAATTTCTAAACAAAGTTAAAGCCGGAAGAAATAACGATGAAGTTGAAAAATCTTTAAGTGAATTAAAAGAGGCTTCAGAAACGGATAAAAATCTTATGCCGTATATAATTAGTGCCGTTAAGACTTATGCGAGTGTGGGAGAAATATGCGATACCATGAGAGTTGTTTTTGGTGAATATCAAGAGCATGTTGTTATTTAATTTGTGCAATTGTTTAACTGTTTTATTGCCGAATTGTTTTTCTATTATTTCAATTTTTTTAACAAAAATGCAATTTAACTATTTTGATAGCACATTGATACTAAAGTAGTGGTTTAAATTTTTAAAATGATAATGGACGTTAAATGAAAATTACACACATAGAACATATCGGAATTGCAGTAAAAAATCTAAATGAAAGTATTAAATACTATGAAGAGGTTTTAGGATTAAAATGTTACGCTATTGAAGAGGTTAAAGATCAAAAAGTTAAAATGGCATTTTTCATGGCAGGGCAAACTAAGATAGAATTGCTTGAAACAACCGATGCCTTTGGGCCGATTGGAAAATTTATTGAAAAAAAAGGTGAAGGAATACATCATTTAGCGTTTGCAGTTAAAGATATTAAATCATCGCTGGAAGAAGTCGAACAAAAAGGAATAAATCTTATTGATAAAAATCCACGTAAAGGAGCAGAAGGTTTAAATATTGCATTTCTTCATCCCAAATCAACATTAGGAGTTTTGACGGAATTTTGTGAAAAAAAATAAGAGGAGGAATTTCCTTCCTTAAATATTAAAATAACATTTCTCAGCAAGGGGAGAAAATGGCTATTCAAAATAAAATCAAAGAATTAATGGATCTCCGCAACCAGGCAAGATTAGGCGGCGGAGAAAAACGAATTGATGTTCAGCATAATAAAGGCAAACTAACTGCCAGAGAGAGGCTCGAATTGCTGCTCGACGAAGGAAGCTTCGAAGAGTTCGACATGTTTGTGTCTCACCGGAGCATAGATTTCGGCCTGGATAAAGAAGCATATTTATCCGACGGTGTTGTTACCGGCTATGGAACAATTGACGGAAGACTGGTCTACGTATTCTCACAGGACTTTACGGTTTTCGGCGGTTCATTATCCGAAATGTACGCTCAAAAAATTTGTAAAGTCATGGATAAAGCTATGAAAATCGGAGCACCTATTATCGGAATAAACGACAGTGGCGGAGCAAGAATACAGGAAGGTGTAAAAAGCCTTGGTGGCTACGCAGATATTTTTCAAAAAAATATTTTGGCATCCGGAGTTGTGCCTCAAATTTCGGCAATTTTCGGCCCATGTGCAGGCGGCGCAGTTTACTCCCCTGCCCTGACGGATTTTATAATAATGTCGAAAAATACAAGCTACATGTTTGTTACTGGGCCGAAAGTTGTTAAAACAGTTACCGGCGAAGATGTAACAGAAGAACAATTAGGGGGTTCATCTATTCATTCAACTAAATCGGGTATAAATCACTTTACTGCCGAAACAGAATATGAGGGTATTTCTTTAATAAGGAAATTACTCTCTTACCTGCCGCAAAATAATCTGGAAGATCCGCCTGTTTCTGCATGCGATGATCCTATTGACAGGCTGGATGATATGCTTAATGAAATAATTCCTGATAATCCAACTAAACCATATGATGTTAAAGAAATTATCGAATCGATTGTCGATTATAACGAATTTCTTGAAGTGCAGGCAAACTATGCTCCAAACATAATAATAGGTTTTGCCAAGTTTAACGGTATGCCTGCCGGTATAGTTGCTAACCAGCCGAATTTTCTTGCAGGTGTTTTGGATATCAATGCTTCACGAAAAGCAGCTAGATTTGTCCGCTTTTGCGATGCATTTAATATTCCAATAGTTACACTTGTCGACGTACCTGGTTTCCTTCCAGGCACTGCGCAAGAGTACGGAGGAATAATAATTCATGGAGCCAAGCTGCTGTTTGCCTATGGTGAAGCTACAGTCCCGAAGATTACAATCATTTTGAGAAAAGCATACGGCGGCGCATATGATGTAATGAGTTCAAAACACCTTCGAGGCGATATAAATTATGCCTGGCCGGGAGCTGAAATTGCAGTGATGGGACCAAAGGGCGCAATCGAGGTTCTGCATCACCGTCAATTAAGTTTAATCGATAATACACAAGAACGAATTGAATTTTTAAAACAAAAAGAAGAAGAATACCGCAAAAAATTTGCTACTCCTTACGTAGCGGCAAAATACGGATATATAGATGATGTAATCGAACCGAGGAATTCCCGTTTCAGAATTATTCGTGCAATGCAGATGCTTGCTACAAAAAAGGATATCAATCCTCCGAAAAAACATTCCAACATTCCATTGTAAGGAGATATGATGATTACCTATGCAACTGTAATAAAAGATAGCTTGAATGCATCAGCGGATTCGTTAAAAAGCTTAACTTCAAATCAAAGGACTATAGGAAATATAAATTTTGATCTTTCAAAAATTGTTGAGGGTAACGGGATCTTAATTTCTGTAGTCGGATATGTGGTAGTTTTTTTATCGTTATTGCTGCTTTATTTCGTGTTTACGGAAATAGCTAAAATACTTCAGAGTAATCTCCGTAAACGATTAAAGAAATCCGGTAAAGAAGCTGAAGCAAATAAAAGTGATTTAAGTATTTCAGGTGAAATAAATGCCGCCATTTCGATGGCTTTATATCTTCATTTTGAAGAACTGCACGATATTGAAAATACGGTTTTGACGATCAAAAAGGTACAGCGATCATACTCACCTTGGAGTTCCAAAATTTACGGGTTGAGAGAATATCCTAAAAAATATTAAGAGAATAATCATGAAGAAATTTAATTTTACTATTCAAGGCAACAAGTACGAAGTTGAAATTTTAAATATCGAAGATAACATTGCTGAAATAGACGTTAATGGTTCTGTTTATAATGTAGAAATAATGCAGGATGTAAAAACAACAAAAACTCCAAAACTTGTTCAGCCTAAAATTGAGCCGTCCGCAGAAAGCGGATTGAAAAAAACAAGCAAGCCTTCCGAGAAAAAAGGAGTCGGTATAATTAAAGCCCCGCTTCCGGGGACTATACTTAATGTTTTTGTGAATTCCGGTGATAAAGTAAATGTCGGAGATAGGCTATTAATAATGGAAGCAATGAAGATGGAAAACAATATAAACGCCGATGCTAACGGAACTATAATAGATGTAAAAGTGAAAGTGGGAGATTCTGTATTGGAAAGCGATGTATTAGTTGAGATAGGGAGATAACGATGGAAGGTCTTTATCAATTTCTGGAATTCACTGGTTTTGCAAATGTAACAACCGGGCATATTATAATGATCTGTATCGGGTTGATTTTTATTTATTTAGGAATTAAAAAAGAATATGAACCGTTATTGTTGGTACCGATTGGTTTCGGAATACTTGTCGGAAATATTCCCTTTGTTGAGAATGTCGGATTACAATTAGGAATATATGAAAACGGCAGTGTAATGAATTATCTTTACTACGGCGTGTTAAAAGGAATTTATCCGCCGTTAATATTTTTAGGTATCGGTGCGATGACGGACTTCTCCGCATTAATCTCAAATCCTAAATTGTTGCTGCTTGGTGCAGCCGCACAAGTAGGAATATTTTTTACATTCACAAGTGCACTTGCACTTGGTTTTACACAGCAGCAAGCGGCATCCATCGGAATTATCGGCGGTGCAGACGGACCGACGGCAATTTTTCTTTCTTCAAGACTTGCCCCTGAGTTAATCGGTCCAATCGCAATTGCAGCGTATTCTTATATGGCATTGGTTCCGGTTATCCAACCACCAATAATGAAACTTCTTACTTCAAAAAAAGAACGGCTTATAAGAATGAAGCCCCCGCGAGCAGTATCTAAAGTTGAAAAAATTATTTTCCCGATTATAGGTTTTATTCTTACCACTTTTATTTCACCAGGCGCTTTACCGTTATTAGGGATGTTATTTTTCGGAAATATTTTAAAGGAATCCGGTGTAACCAAAAGATTAGGCGACACTGCAAAATCTTCGTTGATTGATATTGTAACAATAATGTTAGGATTAACCGTTGGGGCATCAACACAGGCAACCATCTTTTTAACTCCCCAGTCTTTGCTGATATTTGTTTTAGGAGCAATCTCATTTGCAATTGCTACTGCAGGCGGAGTGATATTTGCAAAAGTAATGAATTTATTTTTAAAGGAAGGAAATAAAATAAATCCGCTAATCGGCTCTGCTGGAGTTTCCGCTGTACCCGATAGTGCACGTGTCTCGCAATTGATGGGATTAAAAGAAGATTCAACCAACCATTTATTAATGCATGCAATGGCTCCAAATGTAGCCGGGGTAATAGGCAGCGCGGTTGCTGCAGGAATTTTAATGGGATTCTTAATGCATTTGCTTTAATAAAATAAAAACCGGTGTAACTATTTGTAAAGAAATAGCATAGCGTTCTCAAAACGAGAAGAATAAAATTATTTTTCCCCAATATATATTTGACATTGCAACTGGCATATCAATTGGTTAATTTAATTTGTTTACGGGTGAGGGCCCAAAAAATAATTTTATTTCTTAATAAGGGATCTTTTATGCTGAAGACTATTTTCAATTCATTTAATTTTAAAGGAATTTTTGCAGTTATTTTTTCCTTCATTTTTATAGTTTTTCTTACAGTATTTTTATTTTCAAAATCAAACAAAAAAACGGACGGTAAACTTTATATCTGTATTAAAAACAATATTATTTACAAACAGGGATCGGATATCCCACTAACCGGAAAAGTAATAGATACGATTAACACAAGAATAGTAGAATATAATGTAGTCAACGGATTAAAAAAAGGCGAGTTTAAAATAAAATTTCTAAACGGCATGTCTGAGGTTTCAGGGCACATAAATGATAATAAGAATATAGGTAAATGGTATTACTATTACCCAAACGGTCAGATTGAATCCGAAGGCTATTTTAATAATGATGTAGTTACCGATAGATGGGTTTGGTATTTTATGAATGGTAAAATTAAACAGGAAGGTTATTATAAGAACGGCCTCAAAGAGGGAACTTGGTCATTCTATAATGATTCAGGAATAATCCGAACCAAAATTTACTTTCATAAAGATAAAGTAATCCAAAAAATAAATTATTCGAAGACAAATGCTGTGTAAGCTAAAAAGAGCCGCGAAAATTAAAGAACATTTTTCAGCAAATCTTCGGCTGTATTTTCCATCCACTTTTTATGAAAGAGGACCCATTTATAAGTTCCTTCACTTTGCTTCTCCAAAACTTTCGGATCAAGCAGCGGAAGCAGGTGCATTTTTTTCTCGCCGATCTTAAATTCGTGAATATTCCCGTAATAACCGAAGTGAGAAACCCTAAACTTTTTATTATCGAATGAGTTTATAAACCAGCGAATCGGAGGATCGCCAAGAGTAATCAATATATTGGCTTTCGATTCGAGAATTTCATTCGTAATTTCAGCACGTCTTTGTTCGGTTACAAGTTCTTCTTTTATTTCCGTAGACGGAACACTTGGAGCAGGCAGATCGAACTGCTCGGACAGGCGTACATATCGTTTATTAGCTTTTCGCTGGCCTCTATTCATTAAACAGTGCGGAATCATCAAGGACATCCAGACATCACTCCTGTTTAAGCCCAGGGGACGAAGAATATACCTGTCTAATGCCCTACCTTGAATACCATTTATTTCCCGGCCCGCAGAAATTAACCGGCCGGCACTTTCGGGAACTTCGAGTTTATCGATAATATCTTTAACTTCTTTTAAATCCCCTCTCCAAAAAATTTCCGGCTCACTGGCAACAGGCAATGCTCTAACAACAGGCCTCCCATCTGCCGAAATCCATCTTACATGAACGGAATCCGAATAAATGCCTAATACAAATATTTTTTTGGGGTTTCTGTTTTCCTGGAATACTCTTTTAACCGGTTCCCCAAATGGAAAAGTTCCTAGACTTGACATCCTTATTTTTTCTCCTGAATTATTTTTTGTACACGTATGATAATGAATTTATAATGAGGCTCCCATCCCCTAAGCCTAAAATTCCTTTTTTATAATTAAAATATTGAAATTTATGATTATGTAATACTAAAATAACTGTTTAATATATAGCTTACAAATAAAATGAAATAAATTCAGAAATAATATCTTGAATAAATACTAATAACTATAAATTTATTCAAAATCACAATAATTTTTTCAAATCAAATCTAAATAGCTTGTCTATTCGAAGTTTGCGAAATATTTATTTTGGTAAATTCTAAAACCAGACTTATTCTTTTAATTAATATAGGAATAAAATTAATAACCTGAGAAACAAGTCAAAATTTAAAATTCCTAATTTATTTTCGCCTATTGTGCTGTATTTATATTTATTGTAAAAAATAAGAGAGTTTATTTTAATATGATAATAAAAATATATATAAAGTACCAATTAACTAACCAAATTATTTTGATTTTCTGATTTTAAAAGTATATCTTTCGTGTGTCCGTTCAGGTGTGTCCCCCCATCACATCTGATGGTCAAAGGACAAAACCCGGTGTTACCCAAACATCGGGTTTTTTTGTTTTACTAAATTTATTATCGTAAGACAATTGAGACCAACCTGAATGAATTATAAAAACACTCATGGAAAAGTTCAATAAATCTCTTCATGTAAAACATTAAGCTGAAATTATAAGCGGATGAGCAAACTTTGTACTTACTGTTATGGAACTGCCGCCATTTCGATAAATATCAATAATCGTTCGATCATATTTTTACAGCTTGTTAATAAATCAGTTTATTATACTTTGTTTTATTGAACTATAAACTTAAATCTCCCAAAAGTGTCCGTGACTTTACTCACATTTGATTTATGGGTTGCATGTTAGATTTCTAAAATTATTCACTGTCAATGTAAATTGCTGACTAATTTAAAATTTTTTGTTCTTAAGATATTAGAATATGGTTTTCAAAATGATTAATCTATTTTGTCCAATGCAGATGCAAGAATGAAAACAGTAAATGCTTTTTTGATCGTTCTCTCATTTCCACTTTAAGTCTGTATCTGTCGAACCTGGTAAAGACAAATTACTAACACGCACAGTAAATTCTCTAACGCTATAAATTCATTCGTGTTCATCAAATTTATTAATAGGAGACGTAATGTATATCTTAACTAAAATTTCGATTAGTTTTTTGATCTTGTCTTTTTTTTGTGCCGGCAATATTTTTTTATTAGCTCAAACTCCACCCTACACAGAACTATCTACCGATATTGTTTGGTCTCCAGGTAATTTAATTACTGTAGGAGATATTGCTGCTGCTTTTGAGAATGCTCGCACTGTGGAGAATGCCCAGCTTGGAACGAACTTACCAACAACTTTTATTATGCCGTCACAATCCAAATGGGACGAAATGACTAACAGTGAAAAGGCATTGTTTATAATAAACGCAGAGCGTGTCGTAAGGGGACTTCTTCCATTCGGCGCTGTAAGCAGTAAAATTGTAACGATTTCACAAGACTACGCAGATTTTTTATTAGCGAACAATGTATTTGATCATACTGAAAATGGAACGCCAACAGATCGTCTAAATGGGGATACTGCAATTAATGGTTGTGAAGAAAAAGGGTATTTCTATGGACCAGAATGCCTTGCTGCATATGTACAATCTGATGGAACAGTTCCTCTCCCTGTAGAACGAGCAGTCTATGGTTGGATTTATGTTGACTCCGGATCATCATGGGGACATCGCAATACTTGCTTTGCTTTATTTAATAACGACTACGGATCGTCTTCTGATGAAGGATTTATTGGAGTAGGTCTAGCTACCGGAGGTCCATGGAGCGGTTTTGGTGATAAATGGCCTGTAGCAGCAATTGTAGTATTCGATTTTGTCGATCCTTGCCCTACCTCAACTTTACCGTAAAACTTAATTCTTATAACGCTTATCTAATTTGGAGCAAAGTAGAATTGAACTTGCACACATCAGCTAAAGTTAATAAGTATGGATTCAACATTGAATTTTAGCAAACAACAATAAGGAGATTGGACAAAAATAGGATTTGTAAGTAGATATGAGGATAGTAATTCACCAAAGAATTATTCTTTTACAAATAATTCAGTGAGAAATTTAATCAACTTATTTCAAACAAAAAATATGTTATTGATTAATTTGATTAACGCCGGTAACAGCATATTAAAATAAGCTAAAGCTTACTTTGTTTTTTATTTTAATTCACAAACTAAAGCTTACAAATTTTTGTTTGTTAACTTTAATTATAAACTTAACTTGGAGGTTCAGCTACAAGAATATTCTTATTTTTCACAAAGATTTTAAAAGGTTTGAACTATTAGTAAAGATATTATAATAAATTTAAGGGTGTTTTAACTCTCTGCCTGAGCAATAGAGAACACTACCATGTTTTTCTAACCGGGTGAGCTTCGGTATTAAAAATAACTTTATTTAAATTTAATCTATTGGGTGGTGCAAATAATAAGTACAAATATTTTAAAGTTTCTGCAAGGAAAAAGCTTTCCATATTATCATTCTTTCCTTTTGTTATTACACTTTTTAGAGAAGCATATCCCTCTTCAATACGACAATATTTAATTAAGTTTTTAAGGAAAGTCACACCCATTTCAAGGTAACGGTTATCATGAGTAAAGAAATACAAATAGTAAGCAGATTCAATTATTTCCGGCCGCAGGTAATATTCCGGATAAATAACTTTCATTGTTGAGTAATCAATTTCTTCCGGCTCGATACCATATAAATTCCACATCTTAAATGAAGATTCCTGTAAACTTTTTGCTCTAGCAATATCTCCGGATAGGGTTAAAACAGCAGGGAAAAATGCATCCAACGCACCATAATAAGTAGAGATTCGTTTTCCTGTGTACATATTAGCCTGGCAGAACCACAATCCATTTGAAGTACTATCAGCAAGATATTTATTTACGGCAGCGATGCTGGTTTTCCACATATTTTCGCAGTCTTTATCATCGAACAAACGCCATGATTTTAAAAGATATTCATAATAAGAATCAATGCCTCCACTGATATGACTGGTTGAGTCAATCCACTTACCTGTTTCAACATTTATAGTTGAACCAACCAAACCAATAGGCGAACGCCTGTTAAATAATTCAACAAGAGCTTTCTTAGCTTTCCTATAATAAATTGGATTGCCTGTTAATTTACTGAGAGTCCCGAATTCGATTAGCAGAGTGCCGATTTCTGCCGGATTACTAATTTTCCCGCGGACTTTTCCTGTTTTAAGATTAACAAACATATAAGGCATTCCGGTCGGAGAATTGAAAACCGGGAGCAGCCTGTTACCCAAATCTTCAGCAAGGTTTAATAGTCGTTTATCATTATTAATCTGATATGTGCTTAACAAACCGCCTAAAAGACGAATTGTAATTTCAAAATTTTTTACATAAATATCTTTATCAAAAGATAAATTTTCAGCAACATAATTTTCTGTTGAATCGGCATCATTCTTCAAACCCATAATGTACATAACATCCATTGCATCGACAGGAGTCATCAATAAAGATTTTCCATACCAATCATTGTAGCTTTTGCTGAGAGGTTTTAATTCATCATGTCCCCATGCATATTTTTTATATGCTTCCCAGGCATGCAGAAATTCTTTTTTTACTTTTTCAGCAATTTCCGGTTTCTTTTTATCTAATAAATTTAAAACATTCTGAGGATAAAATGATTTGGAAATAATTAGAAGATAAAAGCAAATCAGTAGTATGATATTTTTCATAAAATATTTAAACTGTTTATAAAAATGAAAGCCTCAACAAATTTATAAACCCCAATTTATAACTAATTATTTATTTTAACAATTTATTATGATAGGATTATTGTTTTAAAATATAAAATCCTCCGCTTAATTCGCATTAAAATTTATCAGAAAACGATTTATATCTTCCTGCAATTAATTAATAATCCAATTAAACTCTTCTATTTGCAAAAGTAATTTTTTATTGATTGCTTCAAGTTGATAAAACAGATTATAATATATTACTAATGTTAACTCCTTTTTTGCTGCAGTTGTGGTAGGCAGGTTCTCTGAGTACTATAAGTAAAAAATTATAAATGAATAATTTGTTTGAACCGGTTTTTTTATTAGGAATAAGGAAGATTTGAAACATTAAACATCCCGGCCGTTTGCTTTTACCAAAAACGGTGAGGTTGTGTTTAATTTTTTTGACCCGTGTTTAGTTTACCGTCCTTTTGCAGGTGGATTACTGAAAGAAAAGACGACTTAAATATTCTTGAACGTCCCAAAGACTTTTTATATAAAACAAAAAATATAAATATATCTCGTCCTTAATTTTCCTATATTAAGCACCGTTTTTTTTTAATTATTGAAACACAACCATGAAAACTGTCTACAGAATACTTACTATATCAACTCTATTCATGAGTTCCCTATTCCCACAGTCCACATACACACTGATGGACTACAACCTGCTCAATTACCCCGGCAGCAACTCAAGCACCCGCAATCCGTACTTTAAACAGACATTAACATATACCCAGCCTGACATTCTTGTAGTTGAAGAAATAAATTCACAAGCAGGCGTTAATGAATTCTTAAATAATGTACTTATTCCGGTTAATTCCGATTATGCTTCAGGCACATTCATTGACGGCCCCGATACCGACAGCGAAATATTTTTCAAAAGCAGCCTATTTACTTTTATAAGCAATACAGCCATATCAACTGAACTGAGAAATATATACGAATTCAAAATCTACAATAACCAAACGCTCGATACCCTGATTATTTTTTCAGTTCACTTAAAAGCAAGCTCCGGCACCGACAACGAACAAAAAAGAGCTTTAGAAGTTAATAACCTAAGGCAGGTAACAAACGCTTTGCCTCCCGGCAGTAATTTCATAGTATGTGGCGACTTCAATATTTATGGCTCCGGTGAACCAGCATATCAAGCTCTTCTAAACCAGGATTTCCCGGGCTACTTTATCGATCCGTTTGTCCTTTCAGGTACCTGGAACAATGCCGCTTACGCCTCTTATCACACTCAATCTACAAGAACACGCGCGTTCGGAGGCGGTGCAACCGGCGGATTGGACGACCGCTTCGATATGATTCTTTATTCGCAAGCCGTCAGTGACCCCGGCGGAATCAGGTACATCGACAGTTTATTTACTGTGCTTGGCAACGACGGTAATCACTATAACGACTCAATTAACCAGCCTCCTAATACTGCCGTTCCACAGTACATAGCAGATGCATTAGAATTTTCATCCGACCACCTGCCTGTTATTGCCGCATTTATTTTCGGAGATGGCTTGCCTGTCGAACTAACATCTTTTAAAGCTTCAGCAAATATAAATTCAGTCAGCTTAAATTGGACAACTTCCACCGAGACAAACAACTCCGGTTTCGAAATCCAGCGTAAGTTCAACAATGATAAATTTAAAAGTATAGGGTTCGTAAAAGGATCCGGCACCAGCACAAAGCAAAACCTTTATTCGTATAACGACGAAAATCTACAACCTGGTGAATACCAATACCTGTTAAAGCAAGTCGATTTTGACGGTACTGCTTCCTTTTCAAAAACTGTAAGAGTTGATGTTTCGCCGGTTAATGGATTTGAATTGAGTCAGAATTATCCAAATCCGTTTAACCCAGCAACAACAATCAAATACAAAGTACCTTTAAAATCGTTTGTAACCATGAAAGTCTATGATATTTTAGGAAATGAAATTGCAACGCTAATAAATGAAGAAAAGCCGGCAGGAAGTTACGAAGTAAAATTTAATGCATCTTCCATAACATCAGGAATATATTTTTACAAGCTAACATTAGGCAGCTTTACTCAAGTTAAGAAGATGATACTATTGAAATAAAATTTCACTGCTTGTACCTTCTAAAATAATTCCAGCGTTTTAATGAAGAAGAGATAAATGAACCGGTTACAAATTGTGGCCGGTTCATTTTTTTGAGGCTTTAAAATCTCATAAATATTAATATCTCAACAATTTTAAATGTTAAGCTATTTTTTTACCTGCAGTAGGGCCCGGTTTAAGAGATTGTATTTCGGTAATATTAATTACTGCAACTGCAAAGGGTTTAGGTCTTCCCAATTTAGCAGAAGCTGCTGCTGCTGCATCATATAGTTCCCCGCTATCCTGTAATGCTGCTTCACCAATGAATCTGTAACCATCAACAATTTCGCGGTTAACGACTGCAACGGATACTTTTGAACCTCTTTTAATATTTGCATATGTTGCACCGCCGGTTCCTTCTGTAAATATAAGTTGTTCATCCGATAACACCCGTGTAGAGCGTTTGGGAGCCACATTGGGTGTACCGTCCGCATTTACAGTAGCAATAAAACATTGCTGTGCCGCAACCATATCTTTCATTACCTGAGTTAACTTTGCCATTTTTTCCTCCTTCGTCATAAAAATATTATTTATGAAAAATGTTCATTTATTAAATTTATTACTTCTTTCTTAAATTATTATTTTCCTGCCTGTTTACCTACCAAACTATGGATGCAGGAAGAGAAAAAACAATAAAATAATTCTACCAAATATATTTGCTTTTTATATAATGGGTTAAGCCTTTTTTAGAAGTATGCCACTCCTGTCCAAAATAAGTTTAACATTAAAAATAATTTGAAACAGATTGAAATTACTTATCAATATTCTCCATTTCAAAATGAAACCCCCTATTTCATCCATAAAGAAATTTCCAATATTTAGAGATCATTTTCTTTATTCTTGCAGTCAATACTGATCATCTTAGTTTTTTCCTCTCATTGATTAATATTTGCAGTTAATCTGTCGAGGGAAATTATTGTTATTTTATGTTTTTAGGTGGTCAAATTTCAGACAAATAAAACATCTTTCAATACCTCCATAACTCTGGATATGGAGTATTTTCTTTACTATTAGTCTAGTTAAATTATTCCATTCAATCAAATTTTTTGCTTCCATTTGGCTGATATACCCATCTAAAAGTAACTTCCCCATAACTATTCGTTGAAATTGGTTTTAAAATATTTTCGTCTCTTTCTGTATTTAAAATCAAGATTTTCCCATATTTATCATCTACGGTTTTTACCGACCATACCTGATATTCCTTTACCTGTAAAGCATATATTTCATAACCATCTTCAGAAGCTTCCGATAAGGTATAGAAATAATTTTCTGCAGATTCAAGATCACTAAATTGCTCCATTAATATGAAACTTTGTTTCGTTTGCATACATGATGAGAGATAAATACTTTTAGTATTCCCATTACCATCAAGTTCTGCCATTAATATGATATCGGGTGTTAAACTTTCTGAATTGGGGTATTCGATTAGATCAGCCGTTGAAAAAGAAAAACCAAAAATCTTTGAATTGTATTCATCGTTGTTTAGAGTTATCTCTCCGGCAGTTTTTGACTTGGCATGTTCGATACTATTATCACACCCCATGTATATTAATAAAGAAACTATTATAATAAATTTTATTCTTCCCATTATTTTCCCTTTTATTAAAAATTTATGAATTAGATTCACAAATAATTATTTGCAAGCGTTGTCATTTATTTATAACTAAAGAACGTTAATTAAAAATTACATAAAAATTATTTAACAACAAATTAAATCCTTTTATTTATTGAAAAGAAATAAATGAGGGAATTTAGAGTTGTTACTAACGTTTATTCGATAGTTAAGATTTTCTTTTTTCTCTATTGCAATTGAGTAATTTAATCTTTAAGTCAAATTGACTTAAAAACTTCGTAGCACAGATTACTAATCTGTGCTACGGATTAAATTAATATTCTGAATTCACGTTCCAGATAATCTTTTAATCTTTTAATTCCGCTTCACCGTCCAGGTATTTCCGCTGAAAAGAAGCTTCCTTAAATCACCTTCGCCTTTTTGCTTTTTAACTTCTTCTATCTGTGCATGAAAATCTTCTTCGTAAGTAGATTTCTTTACTTGCCTCAGCACGCCAACCGGAGCGGGAAGTCCTTTCTTTTCTAAAAATTTGGATAAGATATGCGCTCTTGTTCCATCTTCATCGAATTCATCGTGAACCCAAACATCATTAACGGAAAATTTTCCGTTGCTGATATCGATAACTTCAGGAGTAAATCCGTTAAGCCTTATACCTTTATCTTTATTCTTACCGAATACCATTGGCTGGTTGTGTTCAAGAAATAAAACATTATCAGCTTTTGTCTCTTTTTCAGTGAAAAGCAAATATGCGCCATCGTTAAAAATATTACAGTTTTGAAAAACTTCGATAAAAGCAGTTCCTTTATGTTCACCTGCTCTTTTCATCATGGACTGTAAATGTTTCGGATCCCTATCCAGCGATCTTGCAATGAAACTACAATCCGCACCAACTGCGAGGTTCAGAGGATTAAAGGGATAATCGATACTTCCGTAAGGAGTGCTTTTCGTTATTTTGCCTTTTTCGGAAGTCGGTGAATACTGTCCTTTAGTTAATCCATAAATTCTATTATTGAATAAAATAATTTTTATATCGACATTTCTTCTGCAGGTATGAATAAAATGATTTCCGCCTATACTAAGCAAATCACCATCGCCTGTTGCAACCCAAACTGAGAGGTCCGGACGGTTTACTTTAACTCCGGTTGCAATAGCAGGCGCTCTGCCGTGAATTCCGTGTATCCCGTAAGTATTCATATAATACGGGAATCTTGCGGCGCATCCGATTCCTGAAATCCAAACATAATCTTTTATATCAATGTCCAGATCGGGAGCGCTCCTTTGTGCTTGAGCTAAAATTGAGTAGTCGCCGCATCCTGGGCACCACCGTACGTCCTGCGAAGATGAAAAATCTTTTGCTGTGTATTTTATTTTTTCCTGGTTAATTTCTTTACTTTCATTTGACATTATTTTTCCCTCCTAACAAGGATTCAAGTTTAATTTCAATTTCCGACGTTTTGAACGGCAGCCCTTGAATTTTTGTATAGGGAATTACATCGATTAAAAATTCACCTTTCAAAACTTTAGTTAACTGTCCCATGTTTAATTCCGGGCATAAAATCTTATTATATTTTTTCAATATTTTACCGGTATTCTCGGGGAACGGAAACAGGTATTTGAAATGAGCTTGGGCTATTTTATAACCTTTCTTTCTAACCCGTTTGACAGCTTCGGTAATTGCACCGTAAGTACTTCCCCACCCCACTACGAGCAAATCAGCATCTTCATCACCTATGACTTCGAGAGGAGGAATATCGCTTTCAATATTTTTTACTTTTTGTGCACGAAGCCTTACCATAAATTCATGGTTCTCCGGATTGTAACTGACATTGCCTGATATATTGGCTTTTTCAAGACCGCCGATTCTATGCTCAAGTCCGGATGTCCCGGGAATTGCCCAGGGACGTGATAGATTTTCATCTCTAATGTACGGAGCAAAACCTTCTTTCTCGGTTCTGAACTTAGCTTCTATTTTAGGAATGGAATCCGGTTCAGGTATTAACCACGGTTCCGAGCCGTTGGCTAAATAACCGTCGGACAAGTACATAACCGGTACCATATATTTTATTGCGAGCCGTGCAGCTTCAAGTGCGAAGTTAAAGCATTCTGCAGGTGTAGAAGGAGCAATCACCACAACAGGTGCTTCACCGTTTCTTCCGTAAATTGCCTGGAAAAGATCAGACTGCTCTGTCTTTGTGGGAAGCCCTGTGCTTGGCCCGCCTCGTTGTATATTGATTATAACAATAGGAAGTTCCGTCATCACCGCAAGCCCGATTGCTTCGGTTTTTAATGCAACACCAGGACCACTCGTAGTAGTAATAGCCAGAGCGCCTGAAAAAGCAGCCCCAATGGCAGCATTAATTGCAGCGATTTCATCTTCAGCTTGAAAAGTTCTTACATCATAATTCTTGTACTTACTTAATTCATGCAGAATAGTTGACGCAGGTGTGATTGGATATGAGCCTAAAAAAAGAGGCAGTCCGCTTTTTATAGATGCAGTTATAAAACCTATTGCAAGTGCTTCGTTTCCTGAAATATTTTTATAAACACCTTCTTCCAATTCCGCAGGTTTAACTTTGTAGCGGGTAGTAAATAATTCTGTATTTTCACCGAAATAATATCCCGACATCATCGCTTTATCGTTTGCCGCAGCTAATTCCGGATGATTTTTAAATTTAACTTTTATCCATTCGCGTGTAGGTTCAATCGGCCTGCTGTACAGCCAATACATCATACCGAGAGCAAAAAAGTTTTTACAGCGTGCAATCTCTTTTGCCGAAAGGCCGCTGTTCTCTAATGCAGTACCTGTAAGCTTTGATAAAGGCACTTCGACAATTTCATAACCATGAAGCGAACCGTCTTCGAGAGGATTTGTTTCGTAACCGGCTAACCTCAGATTTTTTGAATCGAATGCATTTATATTTAAAATAATTGTTCCGCCCGGTTTAAGCTCCTTAAGGTTTGTTTTTAATGCTGCGGGATTCATAGCTACTAAAATATCCGGAGCATCACCCGGGGTGTGTATATCATTACTGCTGAAATGAAGTTGAAATCCGCTGACACCGTAAGTAGTTCCGGCAGGGGCCCTGATTTCTGCCGGGAAATCAGGCAAGGTACTTAAATCATTTCCAACCAAAGCGGTTGTGTCTGTGAACTGCATCCCTGTAAGTTGCATACCGTCACCGGAATCTCCTGCAAATCTTACAGTAACATCCGAAAGATCTATTAAGGTTTTTTCCATTTTTTAACTTAGTTTTTTTATTGATGTTAACTTTAATTTTCCGAAAAAATCTATTCCCATTAGATGGATAAATCGTAATAACACATCGAGTATTTTTGAAAATACTGTGTATTCCTTAAACACTCTGCTACGAAAAAATAATTTTGGGAAAAGATGATTTATCAGGTAAAATTTAAGCAAGAAGAAAATTATTGTCAAATTGAAATTGTGTCCCATTAGTCAATAAATTTAAAACAAAAAAGGGATCCTTAACGGATCCCTAATTTTGAAGGAGTACGAAAATTAATTTACATTCCAGGTATTAGCATTAAACAGAACTTTTTCAAGGTCACCTTCACCTTTTTTCTTTTTTACTTCAATAATCTGTGCTTCAACACCTTCGTCATAAGTGGGCTTAAATATCTGTCTGAAAACTCCAAACGGCTTAGGAAATTCTGTATCTTCATCAAGATGAGCAAGCAATGTTGCTCTAACCGGGCTTTCATCAAATTCATCGTGAACTAATAAATCATTCACACTGGACTTGCCGTCGTTCAAATCAACGATAACCGGTTTAAAACCATCGAGCTTAATTCCTTTATCATTGTTTGCGCCGAAGATCATTGGTTTTCCATGCTCTAGAAAGAGGGAATTTTCATCTCTTGTTTTTTTATCAGTGTACATATCAAAAGCGCCGTCGTTATAGATAACACAGTTTTGAATAACCTCAATAAAAGCCAACCCCTTATGATCTGCTGCTCTCTTCAACATTTTCTGCATATGTTTCGGATCTCTATCCATACTTCTTGAAACAAAAGTTGCCGCCGAACCAAGAGCCAAAGAAATTGGGTTGAACGGGTAATCAATACTTCCGAAAGGTGTAGTCTTTGTAATTTTACCTTTCTCGGATGTAGGTGAATACTGGCCTTTAGTCAATCCGTATATCCTGTTATTGAATAATATTAATTTCAAATCGATATTTTTTCTGCATGCATGTATAAAATGATTACCGCCAATACTGAGAAGATCGCCGTCGCCGGTAGCAACCCACACGGAAAGATCCGGGCGTGCAATTTTTACACCGGTTGCTATTGCTGGAGCACGTCCGTGAATTCCGTGAAAGCCGTAAGTGCTCATATAATATGGAAATCTTGAAGAACAACCTATACCGGAAATCCAGACTATATTTTCTTTCTTAACCCCAACGATATCCGGAAACGTTCTTTGAACCTGTGCTAAAATTGAGTAATCACCACATCCTGGACACCATCTTACATCTTGATCGCTTGAAAAATCCTTCGCTGTTAATTTCACTTTTTCCACATCAACTTTATTTTCCATTGTTACTTCCTCCGAGCAATTCAATTATTTTATTTTCAATATCCGATATTCTAAACGGCAATCCTCGTACAACATTTAATTGATATACAGGAATTAGGAATGAACTCTTCAATAATTTAGCAAGCTGACCCAGGTTAATTTCTGGTACCAGTACCTTTTTAAATTTTGAGAGCACTTCAAAAGTATTTTTGGGAAACGGGTTTATATATCTGAAATGAACCTGCGATACTTTATATCCTTCTTCTCTTGCTTTTATTACCGCTTCAGTAATCGCTCCGTAAGTTCCTCCCCAACCTACAACTAATAATTCACCTTCTTCATCTCCATCAACTTTTAACTCCGGAATATCCTGAGCCATCATCTTTATTTTCTCTTCTCTGGTTACAATCATTTTATGATGATTATCAGGATCATAAGAAACATTACCTGTCGTATATGATTTTTCTAAACCGCCGATTCTGTGCTCGAGTCCTGGTGTTCCTGGTCTTACCCAAGGACGTGAAAGGTTTTCATCTCTCAAATAAGGTGAGAATCCTTCTATTTCGGTCCGGAATTTTACGGGTATATCAGGAAGTTCATCAACATGAGGAATTTTCCATGGTTCGGAACCATTGGCTAAATAACCGTCTGTCATAAGAAATACAGGAGCCATATATTTCAAAGCTAACTTTGACGCTTCCAATGCCATGTTAAAGCAGTCGCTTGGAGTAGCAGCAGCCAAAACAGCGGCAGGAGCTTCACCGTTTCTTCCGTACATAGCCTGCAATAAATCTGCTTGTTCGGTTTTTGTCGGAAGGCCTGTACTTGGTCCGCCTCTTTGTACATCAACAATTACCAACGGCAGTTCAGTCATCAAAGCAAGGCCAATTGCTTCAGTCTTTAATGCAAGCCCTGGACCGCTAGTGGTTGTTAAAGCAAGTGAACCGGCATAAGCAGCGCCTATTGCAGAAGTAACACCTGCAATTTCATCTTCGGCCTGAAAAGTTTTTACACCAAAGTCTTTGTATTTACTTAAGTATTGTAAAATTTCCGAAGCAGGAGTGATAGGGTAAGAGCCAAGGAAAAGTGGCAAACCGCTTTTAACCGAAGCTGCCAAAAATCCAAGAGCTGTAGCTTCGTTTCCCGAAATACTGCGGTAAGTTCCTTTAGGTAATTTCGCGGCTTCAACAGTGTATCTTGTAGAGAACAACTCGGTCATTTCGCCGAAATTATAACCGGCCATTAAAGCTTTGTCATTCGCATCCATATATTCAGGTTTTGTTTTAAACTTTATCTTTATCCATTCGCGGGTTGGTTCCAGCGGTCTATTGTAAAGCCAATACATCATTCCGAGTGCAAAAAAGTTTTTACAGCGTGAAATGTCTTTTTGTGAAAGAGATGTTCCTTCCAGAGCTTTTTGAGTTAATGATGTAACCGGAACAGGGTAAACATTATATCCGCTTAACGAACCGTCTTCTAACGGATTTGATTCATACTTTGCAAGCTTTAGGTTCTTGGTATCGAATGAATCAGTATTTGCAATAATCGTTGCCCCCGGTTTTAATTCATCTAAATTTTTCTTTATGGCTGCCGGGTTCATTGCGACTAAAACATCAGGCCTGTCGCCTGGTGTATGTATGTCGATGCTGCTGAAATGTAACTGAAAGCCGCTGACACCGTAAATAGTTCCCGAAGGAGCTCTAATTTCAGCAGGATAATCGGGAAGCGTACTTAAATCATTACCGACAACTGCGGTAGTATCACTAAACTGACTCCCGGTAAGCTGCATTCCATCTCCGGAATCTCCTGCAAATCTTACAGTAACTTCCTTGAGTTTCTTAATTTCCTTTTCCTTAACCATTGTTATGCTCTAACCTTTATTAAAGAATATTTTGATTAATTTTGTGTAAACAATGTCTATGCAATGCCATAAACCGTGCCATCTAATAAAATGAGTTTATTTTGAAATAATGCTTAAAAAAACTAATTTTCAAACAAATTAATTAGATTCAGATTTTTAGCCTTTAACAAATCTTATTTTTTTATTCTCAAATATGAAATGTTTTTTTTATTAATAAGAAATAATTTTTCTTTTAATTATGAATTTACCGTGAGGAGTATGTTCAGTAAGTAAGCCGGAACTGTATGAAATGAAATTGATTTTTGTTTCTTGTTCTATATGACGACAGAAAAACTGAGCCGAAACAATCGAGGCAACCGGAAATAAGAAATTTATTGTACTGCTAATTAAAACAATTTAAATAAAAAGCTATTTTTGTGTGATAATTAAAGGTAAGTTTCTATATAAGATCAATACTGTCCGGTTTAAGATAATTTGAAAACCTGTAACTCTATATATAATAGATAATTATAAAAAGAAATAAGTATAATCGATTTGAAATAAAAAAATAACTAATTTTCGTTCTGTTGAAAAATTTTCCCGAATCAGAATACGAATTTAGGACAAAAAATATTCAGTCAACTAATGCAGCATTTGCCACAACATAAATTTCGTCAACGTGTTAAAAGATATAAAAGTAGCAATAAAATAAGAACTTTTATCTGTTGGGAACAGTTTCTTTTAATGAGCTTTGCTCAGTTTACTTATCGTGAATCTCTTTTAGATATTGAAACTTGTTTAAGAGCAATGAAAGAAAAACTTTATCATATAAGGATAAGAAGCCAAGTATCAAAAAGCACCCTTGCAGATGCAAATGAAAAGAGAATAGTTTCCGGATTTATTTCATGCGCATTTCATGCTGCAATTTTGTTTTTAATTCATCTATTTTTTGTCTTTTCACTCCGCTGACCGTCAGCCTGCCGGAAGTTACCGGGTCTCTTATTACTGCCGCCATCACTGCCTCTTTATCGATGATCATCACCATTCTTTTCCCAACATTTTGTTCTGTTGCTTCTTTGAATTTTGATGCAGCTGTTTTTTTTAATTTTATGTTCAATACATATAATTCGTTTCCATCTAACTTTGCTGTCCCCGTGCTGCAATAGTCAATATCATTAACAGTGATTACCGGGTTTTGTTCAAGACAAAGCGTATCTGATAAATATATAATTGTATTCTTATTATTTTGTGCAGAACAGGAATCTCGCGGTATACTTAGATACAAACCAGTTTCAATGGACCTTGATTGCGGGAAAATATTTAATGCAGAAATTATTAGAATTAAAAATAATATTTGGGATTTCATGTTCTAATTTCCATTCGTATTTAACAAGTTTAATGAGATACTAAAAAACAGAAATATTAACATATCTCTCAGGATGTTCTCTTAAATCAATGACGAGATTATTCAATTCGGTTAATACAGAATTTAATTTAGTGTACAATTTATTATCATTGAATAATCCGCCGACAACTGTGCTGTCGCTTTCAGTTTTTGCAAGCAAATTATTTAATTTTTTTGCGATTGAATTTGTAGCGACATATAATGAATCTTCCGATAAAAGTTTTCCGAGAGTTCCTTTCCCGTTTTTAATATCGGTACTCACTTTATTCAGATTTTTTGCAACACTATTTAAATTTTCAAACAAAGAATTATCATATGCCAATTTGCCGAGCGAACCTTTTTGATTAACAACCGCATCTGTAAATGATCGTAAGTCATCGACAATTGTTTCAAGATTTTTTGCGGTATTTGGACTATTGATTAATTTGCCGAGACTTCCCTGCCCTTTTGAAATTGAATCGGTTATAGCTTTTAAGTTATTGAGGACTTGAGTAAAATCCTCCAATGCAGGCTGGATTTTTTCCGTAAATGCATCAAGCGTTAAAGTTTTTTTTACATGAATAAAATTACCATCTTTTAGCGGAGGTTCATTCGGCTGGCCCAATGAAATATCTACAAATTTATCGCCTAACAATCCCAGCGTTTTTATTTGTGCGGAAGAATTTTCCGTTATCTGCTGTTGAAAATCGTTTTTTATATTAAGTGTTATAACTATTCCATTCTCACCGTTTAAACTATTGAACTTAATATCTCCGACATCGCCGATCTTCAAACCGCCCAATGAAACCAATGAGCCGTTCGATAATCCCTGGACATCGGTTACAAACATTTTAAGCTGGTAAGTTTTTGAAAAAAAAGTTCCCTGAGTCCCGACCAGGAAAATAAAAATAAAAAATATTACGAGACCGATGAAAACCGTAAGACCAACTTTTAAATTTGAAAAACTTAAAGGTGATTTTGTCATTTAATGTTCCAATTCTTTTTGTCTTAATAATTCGGCATCCTGGTAGACTTCGTAAAAGAAATCCTGTACGAATTTATTCTGAGAATTCAACATATTTGATACGGTGCCGGATTCAACAATCTTTCCTTCATTTATAACGGTAAGTGCATCGCCGATTGAAATTGCATCATTTAAAATATGAGTAACAACGACTGAAGTTGAGCCTTCATCTTGGACACGTTTAATTAGCTGCAAAATAGATTTGGAGTTAATCGGATCGAGGCCGGTTGTAGGTTCATCGTAAAGGATAATTTCAGGTTTGGAAGCTAAAGCACGTGCAATAGCGACTCTCTTTTTCATGCCTCCGCTCAGTTGATCGGGGTTTACCTTCTCGCTGCCGGATAAATTTACAAAAGATAAAGCTTCCAAAATTCGCTCTTTAATTTCCCTGCTGCTCAGTTTGCCGTTTTCATATAAAAAATAGCCGATGTTGTCTTCAACGCTTAACGAATCAAATAATGCGTTTTGCTGAAAGACAATTCCCATTTTTCTTCTTATCGGGAGCATTTCTGTTTCCGTAAGTCGCGAAATTGCTACGCCGTCGACTATTACATTTCCTGACTGCGGTTTCCACAACCCTAAAATCATTTTTAAGATTGAACTCTTCCCTGCTCCGCTCGGGCCTAAGATTACATGAACATCTTTTCTCTTTACATTCAAATTTACATTATCCAGAACAAGCCGGTTATTAAGGGCAAACGTTACATTATTTAATTCAATTATGTCCATTAAAAAAATTCCCAGATAATTTTTGCAAAAATAAAATCGATAATAATAACGATAAGAGATGTGAGCACCACGGCATTTATAGTATTTTTCCCCAGCCCTGATGTACCGCCTGTAGTGGTAAAGCCGAAATAACAGCTAATTGTTGAAATAAAAAAGCCAAAGAATATTGGTTTCGTAAATCCAACGAATATATCCTTTATTCCTAATGCATGAAATGCAGAGTTCCAGAAAAAGGAGGTATCGACTTGAAGTGAAAGCTTTGTTACAACCATACCGCCGATTATTCCAACCATGTCGGCGATCAATGTAAGCGGCAGAAACATTACCACAGCTGCGATGGTTCTCGGTAAAACAAGCTTTTGAACGGGGTTTGTGCCGAATGCTCTTAAAGCATCGATTTGCTCGCTCAACTGCATCGCACCCAGTTCTGAAGCATTTTTTGCTCCTGTTCTTGCAGCAAGTAAAAGACCCGAAATGACAGGCCCTAATTCCCTTACCATGCCTAAAGAAACAGTTCTTCCTACTAACGTTTTAGCTCCGAAAGTATCAAGCTGATGACCGGTTTCAATTGCCAGTACAATCCCGGTGAATAAGCCGCCGAAAAATAACAAACCAAATGCTCTTGCTCCAACCCAGTACATTTCATGTAAAGTATCATGCCTGTATTTATAAACCGAAGGAATCCCTTTAAAAAGGTCTTTCACCATTAAGGTATATTCCTGCAATTGATATAAAATTCCCTTAAAAAACTCCAAAAGCCTTCACTCCAAATAAAAAGAACTATAAGTCCTTTAATAAAATTATGTTAATGCAAACTCTTTGATGCTTTAATATTGTTAAGAAAAGATGAAAATTGTTTTATGAAAATTAAGATTTTTAAATAATTAAAAAATTGAAATACAGTTTAAAGTGATTGAGTCGTCATCAATAAATGTGGTATGTTATAATAATTGAAAAAAATGATAATTTTTCATAAAAAAAGACCGTTGATTTAGAAAATTTTTCTACCTATTTTCTTTGTATTAATATACTAACCGGCGGAATCATTTCCGCCGGGAAAAGAATATAAAACAGATTAATAAAACCTCTTAACTAATTTTACTAACAGAAGATTCCAGGAAAACCCTAATCAAATAAATTGAACTTTTACAATTAAATTTTAAGTAAAAGCAATTTTCCTAATTATTCAGAATTATCATTCTGGGTGGTGAATCTGGTGTTACAAATTGGCTGTCCGCCGTACAGAAAACAGCATAAGTAAAAGAACCTATGGGTGCAGATTCATTGACTACCAATGATAAGGTTCCACCCTTTGATAATTTATAACTTGCCTTACCGAATATTTTCCCTTCTGAAAAAAGAAAAAATGCATTCGTGCTATCGGAAGTCCAATTAACTGTATCTCCGGCTTTAACGCTAATATTCGAAGTTGTAGAGTCTAATGGATTTACAATCCTCCATGTATTATTGGCTGTTCTTGAAATTATTAGGTTATATTCGGCCGATTGAAAAAGACCAGAATCATTTTGAGGATTAATATTATCCCCGGAATTACCGGTCATTAAAAACATAATGAGCAGAGAAGCAAAAAAGAGTACGGAATTTGTTTTCATAACTACCTCCAAATAATGCTTAGTTTATATTGATTATCAGAACACTTGCGTGTACTGTTTAAAATAATTCCGTTATTGAATTTGTGTATTTGACCGAATTGATTTTATTAAGTGGTTAGCCGCCATACTACCTTAAATTTTTTCATTTATTTCCCTCAGAAATTTATTCTATAATTTGCCTTTCCTATTTATGTTTTGGCTAATCTCCTTCTTAAAATGTTTCTTAAAAATTACTTTGATTAAAAACTTTAATCACCAAAAGATAAATGATTTGAAATTATTGAAGGAACCTGGATTATAGGTAAACTTTTTTCCCTCAATTCAGTATTTAGTTTCTTTAAATTCGTAAGCTTAAGTTCATTCCATTGCTTCATCGCATCAATAAGTTTATTATTAAGTATTTTATATGCTGAATACATTTGTTTAGCCGGTTCACGATCTGCGCTTAGAACAGCACGCTGCAAACTTGAGAAAGTAGAATTGCTTATGCTTTTGTCAAGTGAATCGATTTTATTTTCCAACTCATTATTTAATGATAATATTGCATTAGCTTTTCCTTGTTCTTCATTTAATTTAGCAATCTGATTTTTTACCGAATCAATTGATACTTTTAGTTTATTTTTATCCGATGCCGCGTTCCAAATGACTATTGCAAGTTTTAATTGCTCGAAGAGTGCATTTTTTGCAACTTTAACTCTCGGATCCATTTTTAAATTTAAGATTTGCGACATCACTACGTTCCCGGCGGTAAGAGTAATTTTATATTCTCCCGGTAAAACAAAAGGTCCCTGCGGTCTTTCAACTAGACCTTCTGATTGAGGATATTGGAGATCCCAGGTAAACCTGTTAATTCCGGGATGATTTGTAAGAGGTTCAAATTGCGGAAGCCATTTAGTCATATAGTAAGGCTGCCCATTAAATGGTTTAGGTTTATCATTACTGGAATAATGTCTGACAAGATTTCCCTTGTTATCAAATATATCTAATGTTACCGGTTTTGAAGGAACAGATTTTAAATAATAATTTATTATTGCACCGGATGGTGGATTGCTCCCTTGTGGTATTTCAGGAGGAAGAGGTGTATCTCTATTTTCGCTTTTTCGAATACGTATTGCCGTTTCAGGTTTAAATAAAAAAGCATTAGAGCTATTTAAGATTTTTGCTATTTTTCGTAACGATGTCACATCATCCAGCACCCAGAATGAACGGCCATGTGTCGCTGCAATTAGATCATTTTCATGAATTGCAAGATCTCTGACGGAAACTGTTGGAAGATTAAGCTGTAAATGATGCCAATTGTCGCCGTCATTAAAAGAGACATAAACACCGGTTTCTGTCCCGGCATAAAGTAGCCCTTTTTGCTCCGGGTCTGAACGAATAGTTCTGACAAATGATAAATTAGAAATTCCTTGATCAATTATAGTCCAATGTTTACCATAATCTTTAGTGCGATAAATGTACGGCTCAAAGTCATCTAAACGGTGCCTGTCAACTGCAGCATAAGCAACTTTTGAATCAAATGGAGATGCTTCAATTATACTGACTTTGCTCCAGGGAGCAAGCGAATCGGGAGTTACGTTCTGCCAATGCTTACCATAATCCATTGTTAATTGAATTATGCCGTCATCTGTACCAACCCAAATAAGTCCTTTTTGAACTGGTGAAAAAGCAAAAGAATAAATTACTCCCCATCCTCGATTTAATATAACGCTTTTTAAAGAATCGTTTTCAGTATCAACATTTCCATAAGTTAAATCCGGACTGACTTTTGTCCAATTTAGTCCGCCATTAGTTGTTTGAAGTAAAAACTGTGAACCAAAATATAAAGCATTATAATTGTGCGGATCAAAACCAATCGGAGATGTCCAGGTAAAACGGTAATTTCTTTTAGGCATCGCTTGACTGAATTCCGATAGCAGCCAGGGCGCAATTGTTTGAGATTGACCTGTAACATGATCATAACGGAATAAACCTCCGTAAGTGCTGCCGCCGTAAACTATATTAGGATTTACCGGATCCGGAGCAATGTAACCGCTTTCACCGGCACCAATTGAATACCAATTTCTAAAGGTAATTATGCCATAATCACTGCGGCTTGTAATTGAAACAGTTCCAGCATCCTGTTGCGCACCGTAAATTCTGTAAGGAAATTGATTGTCGGTTTTTACATGGTAAAATTGTGCAGTCGACTGATTATACCAACTGCTCCATGTGTTGCCGTAATCGAGACTAATGCTGGTTCCTTGGTCGCTGGCTACAATCATACGTTTATTATTTTGCGGATCGATCCATAAAAAATGATAATCGTCTCCGCCGGGTTCACCTTTAATTACAGTAAAGGTCTTTCCGCTGTCGGTTGATCTTAGAATTGAACGATTGGGAATATAAATAGTTTTCGGATTTTGAGGATCGATAAATACTCTACCGAAATACCACATTCGTGTTATGATATTGGAATTGTTGCTCATCAATTTCCAATTGCTCCCGCCATCACCGGAATAATATAAGCCGGATTCTTTTCCTTTTGCTTCAATCAGAGCATAAACATTTTTACCGTTCGAACCCTCAACAACTGCTACGCCGACTCTGCCTAATTGACTTGCAGGAAAACCTTTTCCTCTAATTTCAGTCCAGCTACTACCTTCATCGGTAGATTTATATAATCCGCTTTCAGGCCCCTCATCAGGAGGATACTGACTCCAGGCTGTCCTTTTTGCCTGCCACATAGAAGCATAAACTACCTTAGGATTTTGATCATCCCATGCAAGATCAATTGCTCCGGTTTGATTGTTTTTATATAAAACTTTTTGCCACGATTTACCCCCGTTTGTAGTTCTAAAAACGCCTCGTTCTTCATTTGGTCCATAAGCATGACCTAATGCAGCAACAAGTACTAAATCGGAGTTTTTGTGATCGATTAGAATTTTTCCGATATGCCGCGAATCCTCAAGCCCTGTATGAATCCAATGTTCGCCACCGTCTGTAGATTTATAAATGCCGTTTCCATTAGTAATATCGGAACGCATGTCGCATTCACCTGTTCCGATATAAATTATTTTTTCGCTGGATGGCGCAATTGCTAATGCACCGATTGAAGGATTAGTTTGCCCATCGGAAACCGGTTTCCAGGTTAAGCCTGCATTTGTTGATTTCCAGACACCGCCGTCAACAGCGCCGAAATAAAAAGTAGTTGAATTTCCAGGGATTCCAGAAGCAGCCAGTGCACGGCCTCCCCTGAAAGGACCAACTAAACGCCAGCGCATTCCGTTTGATGTACTATCGGAAATAAATTGCAGGGCACTGTAATTTTCATTTTCTTTATCGACAATCGTTTGTGCAACCAAATGAAATACGGAAGCAATAATTAAAATGAAACTGAAAATTGAGACCCGGGTCATTATGTATTCCTTAAATCGTCAATTATCTACTAATAAAACTACTATAAATAATTTAACAATCAAAGAATTACTCCATTTCCAAAATCTCCTAAATGAGTTTTGGGAAATCACTTTAGCAATGATTTCTTATATATTTTAGCTAAAATATAAGAAGTGGATCGAAAAATTTTAAAAAGGAATACCCTATTACCGTGAAATACTTATTAATTTCTTTGTACTATAATTACCGGGGGTGCATCCGGATTTACAAATTGACTTACCGCAGCACAAAAAGCCGAATAAGTATATTTCCCTGCAGGAGCAGAATTGCTGACGGTTAATGTTAAACTTTTCCCATCAGATAAATTGTAGCTCGACTTACCGAATATTTTACTACTTGAGAATTGAAAAAATACATTAGTGCCGTTAGCTTTCCATTGAACCGTATCGCCGGGTTTAACGGAAATGTCGGAACTCGTGGAATCTTGGGTATTAAGAATTTCCCAGGTATCACCTGATGATTTTGTTATTACCATTTCATAAGTTACTGTCTGTAGATAACCGGAATCGTTAAATTGAACGTAATTTTCTCCCGGTTTTCCTGCAAACAACAACAACATTAGTGGAACTGCAAAAAATAGGACATAACTTTTTTTCATAGCCGACTCCTTTTACTTATTTGTTAATATTTAACTTGATACATAATTAATTTTTAACCGCCCCTTTTACATTTACCTTTGAAAGCAATTTTTTAAACTCCGGATCAGCTAATAATTTTTTTAATTCCGGCTGTTTTTCAATTTCAGATTGCGGATATCCGTTTTGAATAGCTTTAATTATCCAACCGATAGCAATTTTTCTATCGCCTAATTGTTCATAAGTAGTTCCCGCCCTAAACATAATCGACGAACTTTGAGGCAAAAAATCTAATGATTTCTTTGTATACTCTAATGCTTTCTCCCGATCATTAACCATAGAATAAAAACCGCCTAGTTGAGCATTCAAATCAGGGTTATTGGGATTTATTTTTCTTGCTTCCTGGGCTAATTTAACTGCATGCTGAAAAGCATCTTTTGCTTTATCACGCTCACCCGGGGCCCAATAATATGCAGCACCTAAATTTCCCCAAACAGTATAGTCATGGTCATTTATGTTAAGAGCTTTTTCATAACTCCTGGCCGCTAAAGAATATTTTCCTTGTATATAATAAATTGTTCCAAGATTAGAAGCTACAGTGTATGATTGTTTTAACTTAAATGCTTTCTCAAACATATCAGTTGCCTCTTTAAGCATGTTCTTCATATAATACATGCCGCCAAGGTTGCTGAAGCCTAAATAATTAGTAGGATTCAGTTGAATAACTTTTTGGAATTGTTTAATCGCATCATCATAACGCGCATGATTAAAATAAAAGACACCCAAAGAATTATATCCAATCCAATTATCGGGCTGCATGCTTATGGCTCTTTTAAATGTTCTTTCAGCATCGTCATTCAATCCCTGATGTTCATAAGCGCTCGCCAAACCATTATATGCATCGTAGTTAACCGGATCAATCTGCAAAGCCCTGTTGAAATCTTCTACAGCTTTTTTATATTTTCCCGTACCGTCATGAATTTTACCAAGCGTAATATTAACATATGCTAATGAATCATTAAGTTTATAAGCAAGTTCAGATTCTTTAACTGCCTGATCAGCCAGATCGTTATTTTTATTAAGCTCATATTTTGCCCAATATGCTTCAGCTAAACCTGAATAGGCAATTGCATAATGCGGGTCTTTACGGACAGCAAGTAAAAAAGAATTTATTGCCGATTCAATCTCATCTATATTTCTACGTTTCTGCAAATAACCTCTACCCTGCACATAATATTCATAGGCCTCCGGACTATCGGTATTATCGGACTCCAGCAGTCCGCTTGATTTCGGATTTAACTGGAGATTAAGCATTTTTATTACGGAAATGACTGATTTATTTTGAAGCATTGCAAGATCATTTTCTTTAGCGTCGATAACAGATGAATTCAACTGACGAAGATTCTTTGTGTCGATTAAATTTAAAGTTAGACGAAAATCATCACCCAATTTCTGCAGGCTTCCGGTTACTACAAGGTTTACTCCAAATAATTTGTTGGCTTCTCCGGGGCTATTTATTTTGTATCGAAGTACTTCACTTACGGGAATAACCCAAAGAGAGTTATGAAATTGCTGCAACTGTGTTAGCTTGCTTGTAAGAGTTTCCATCAAACCGCTGCAGAATGCTTTATTATCAGAATTACCGCCAATGTCCATAAGTGGGAGTACCGCTAAATGTTGTCCTTCAATACTCGATCCTGAATTAGTTGCAGATTCATTAAATGGTTTAACTACAAATAGTAAAGCAAGAAGAATAATAACTAAGAATACTCCTGAAAGTATCGCCAAATTTTTACGTTTCTTTGAACTACCAATAAAAGGGATGTTAAGTTGTGTTTTCGATAATATTCCTGAAGCCTGAGTATTTGTACCGTATGTTCCTTGAAAGTCGCCTAAAACTTCCGAAAAGTTTTGATAACGTTTTTGTACGTCTTTCTTCAGGCATTTTTGTACTATTTTTTCCAGTAGAGGAGGACATTGAGAAATTTCTGATAAATTCGGAGGTTCGTCATTTATAATTGAGTAAATTATCGATTGTTCATAAGCTCCTTCAAACGGTAAATGTCCGGCAAGCATTTCATAAAGTACAACACCGAATGCCCAGATATCCGAGTGTACATTTGCTTCTTGACCTAACGCCTGTTCGGGAGACATATAAGCAACAGTTCCAACAGTTGTTCCAACTTTGGTTAAATTTAATCCGGCACCCATTTTGGCCAATCCAAAATCCATAATTTTAACTTGTCCTTTTTCAGTAATCATTATGTTTGATGACTTTATGTCCCTATGCACAATCCCCTTTTCATGAGCTTCTTCGAGACCTTGGGCAATTTGAATTGCATAATTCGATATTTTCTCAACAGGTAATGGTTCGGCTTGATGTTCTTTTATGATCGTTTTTAATTCTTTACCATCGATAAATTCCATCACGATAAACAACTCTTTCCCTTTGAGCGGGTCATTGTACTCTTCAATAGAATAAATCGTAGAAATATTAGGATGATTTAATGCGGCGGCAGCTTGTGCTTCTATTTCGAATCTTTTTAGCTCGTCTTCACTTGCAGCTATATAATGCGGGAGGAATTTAATCGCAACATCTCTTTTAAGTTTTATATCTTCGGCTTTATAAACCACACCCATCCCTCCCTCGCCAAGCTTATCAAGTATTTTATAATGTAGTATGGTTGTGCCTATCACGATGGTTCACTTAATTTTAGTTTGCTTCTGTCTTCACTTTTAATATTGAGTTCAGAATATGTCCAATCTTCTTAGCACTTTTATTTTTTAAACTATTTAGAGTGTTTCGCAGGTCAGGTCGGTGGACAGGTCTGCCTTGGCCGAGTTTCTCAAAAATTTTATAGTGAAGTATAATCACACCGATCATAACAAACCTTAATCTATTTTTTGTAAACTATGGGGAACAGGCTTTCCTTTGCAGAGTTTTCGAATATATTAAATTGTGAGAAAGTTTTTTCGATCAAAGCAGACCTCGATAATAAAGTATAGCCTGAAAGATGAAACACACCGGTAATATCTAATCTTTAGCATCGAAGAAGATTCTTTATTGTAAAATACTAATTTTTTTGAAATAAAATTAGAACCTAACTAACAAATCTAATTTGTACAGATAAACAAACTTTAATGCCGGAAAAGTTAATTAAATGCCGAATTTTCAACAAAAAAAATGCCCCACAGGTAGCATGGGGCATCTCAGGATCGATTTCGGAGGAAATTGTTCCTAATATTTTAACTCTGATTAATTTTCCCGTTGTTTTTCAAACAATAATCCATGTAGAAGTAACGAAGCATACTGCTTATGTTTGAATAATCGTCCGATTCGATCGAACTTTTAACAAGATAAACTCCACGAGCGTCGCCTATTTTTAATAATGACCATGCCGCTACCAATTTTGCTCCGTCATTTTTTGAATTCCTGAACATTGCCATTAAAGGTATTACTGCTTTTTTAGACTGCATTTCTCCTAAAAAGTAAGCGCAGCTTATTTTCAATTGTTGATTATCCGAATTGAGTCCTTTTAGATAATTATTTTCAATCCGAAAGTAAGCAGCATCGGCCTTACTAACCTTAGGAAGAATACGGGCATAAGACAATGCAGTAAATACCATTACGAAAACAAACAGGGTTGCAAATGTTTTTTTCATTTCAGCCTCCTAATAATGTTAGTGAATAAATTATATTAACTATAAGTTGATGACTTTTGTTGATGCAATAATAAATTTTATATAGAGGCTTATCTAACACTCATGTAGAAAAGAATGCAACTCATGTCTTCACCGGGTTAAAATACAAAATATACTATCTTCAACTTCGATAATTTGTCGCTATGCTTGTCTATATTTATTTTTTCAATATATCAAACTAGACAGGCTTTCACCGAGTAAACCAGAACATTTTACGAATAATGGAACAAGTGACGAATGGTCATTCGGTTACGGTAAGGATGCCTGTTTCATCTTACGGTTACGTAATTCGATATACCTACCGACCGACGATTTACGCTAAACGATACGGGCTTCGTTACCAAGCGACGCTTAACTATTCCTTATTTAATTTACATTATGACTAATTAACAACACTGTTAGAATTCTGCACAGAATCGATAACTCTTGCAAGTTTTTATTGATTTGCAGGATTTTGATGATATTGTGAAGGGCTGAAACCGAATTGTTTTTGAAAACATTTTGCAAAATATGACGGATTGTTGAAACCGACTTCAAATGCAACCTCGGAAATGTTGAACGCTTTTTGCTCAATTAATTTTACCGCTTTATTCAAACGAATTCTTCGAATTAAATCGCTCGGAGATTCGCCAACCAGCGAAATTAATTTTTTATGGAGCAGCGATCTGCTCATTGCCATTTCTTGCGCAAGTTTTTCAACTGTGAAATTACTATCCTGCAAAAATTTACTAATTGCCGAAATAGTCTGTTGCAGAAATTTTTGATCTATTGAAGCTACTTTGAATTCATCAATTAGAAAGCCGTGCTTTTGGAAATGCTCATGAACTCTTCTCCTTTGTTCCAATAAATTTTTTATTCTCGCTTTTAATTCCGATTCTTCGAACGGTTTCATAATATAATCGTCTGCACCGGTTTTCAATCCTTCTATTTTATCGGATATACTTGATTTTGCAGTTAAAAGAATTAAAGGAACGTGACTTGTCCTTGTATCTGATTTTAATTTCATGCATAATTGATTCCCATCTAATTTGGGCATCATTACATCGCTGATAATAAGTTCGGGAATAGTATCGTATGCTTTGGATAATCCTTCCTCTCCATCGATTGCCTGGGTTATTTTATAATCAGGCTTTAAAATATCTATTATAAATTTTCTTACTTCGTCATTATCTTCAATAACTAATAACAATGGTTTTTCTGTTTTCTGATTTGGCTTTAATTCAATTTCATTAAATTCATTTTTTGGTTTTTGCTTAGAATCATCTTTTTCAATTACTGATCCTAATATCGATGAAGAAATTTCAACAGTCTCTTCACTTTCTAAGGTATCAATATTTTCTTTATCATTTTCATTTTTAACAATTTCATCGGGATGAAGATGCTTCTTACCCATCGGTAAAAATACTTTGAATGTAGTCCCCTTCCCTACTTCACTTTCCACATTAATTTTTCCTTTATGAAGTTCTACTAATTCTTTGGTCAGAGACAATCCAATGCCGGTGCCTTCAAATGTTTTGGTCAGACAGCTCTCAACCTGATAAAATCTATCGAAGATTTTCTCTATTTTTTCTTTTGGAATGCCGATCCCGGTATCGGAAATTGCAATTTGAACAAATTCACTTTCATCTTCATCCTTTTTTAATTCTGAATTAATATGTTGATCAATTTTAACTTGTACGCTAACCGAGCCTCCTTCAGTTGTAAATTTAAGAGCATTTGATAACAAATTGCTCATTATCTTATCGATCTTATCGGGATCCAGGTACAGAATTATTTTATCTTTTTGAGGAATAAATTTCAACGAAACATTCTTGACTTCGGCAAGAGATTGAAATGAAGAAACAATTTTATCGATATCATCAATCAAATTTCCGGGTCTTGTTTTTAATTTCATTTGTGCCGCGTCGATTCTAGATAAATCCAGGATTTGGTTGGCAAGATTTTTTAGCTTGGCACCGTTTCTAAAAATTGTTTCAGCTTGTTCTTTTAATTTACTCTCGCCTGCTTGATCTAAAATTTGTTTTGCCGGTCCTAAAATTAATGTAAGCGGCGTTCTAAATTCATGCGAAATGTTTGTAAAAAAATTTGTTTTAAGCCTGTCAAGTTCCTGTAATTTTTCAGATTCCTGTCTTTCTTGAAAGGACTTTCTCTGTAATTCCAGGTTCTTAATCAATTGTCCGGCCTGTACTGAAATAATCGAAAACATTGTCAGATCATTCTGAGTAAAATGCTTCTGATTTTTTTTATTTATCAGCATCATCAAACCGATTATTTCACCTTCAAACCATATGGGTACACAGAGCACTGATTTTATATCTTTTTTCTCGTTTTCAGAAGGCTTGAATCTGCTATCCTCTGAAAGGTTTTCAATTATTAAAGGTTTTTTATATTTAAGCACCCAGCCGGTAATATTCGTTCCGATATGATAAGCCTGCTTTAAACCACTTGAGTCTTCCTGCCGGACAAAAGTCTTGAACGGTTTATCAATATCTTTAGTGACCAGAAGGATCGATCCTTGCTCGGCTTCAAGAGCTTTTATGCATTTATGAACAATCGTATTCAGCATCTGATCTATATCGGTTGCTTTACCTGAAGATATGGCTATTTCATTCAGAACTCTCAATTCGGAAACTGAAGATTTCAGCTTTGAGATTTGCTCTTCAAGTTCTTTTATTTTTTGTTCTTGTTTGTCCATGACAAATAATAAAATTTGTTGATGAAATTTTTGGCAATTTAATTATATGTAAAATAAACCGTCGATAATTTTAATTTTTAATATAACATCAAAGCAGCAGATTCATCTTTTTCATAAATGAATCATAACGGGGATCTTTAACTATATTGCGAAGCAACGGATCGCCAATTATTTGTGCAAGTCCGCCATCCCGTTGATTGTAAGCTATCTCAAGCCATTCGAATGCTTTGTCGTTCTCTCCTCGGAAAGCGTAAATTTCTGCAATCTGGAATGCATCCCATTCGTGATATTTTTCAACAGCTTCCGATAGTTTAACATCTGATTCCTTTTTCTTTCCAAGCGCGTAATAAACCAATGCAAGCCCTTCAATTTTCCCGTCAGGCATGATTTCTTTAATCACTTCTACCAAAGCAGAATCCGGTTTTCCTTTTTCAAGATAAACAATTCCGAGACTTGTGTGGGCAAATGGGTATTTCGGGTTTAGCTCAAGACATTTTCTAAAAGCTGTTATCGACTCATCAAGTGAACCGGCATACAAAGCATACCCCCCAAGGTTATTGTACTGTGCATCATTGATAGGATTAATCTCAATTGAACGATGTGCTAAATTAATAGCATTATCAAACCGGCCCAGAGTGCATTCCAATGTAGCTGCTCCGTTAATAACACCAATATTTGCCGAGCCTGCTTTCAGCCCGCGCTTATACACTCTATCTGCTTCTTTCCAATCCCAGTTGTATGTCCGCTTTATCCATCCTAAAATTGAATATGCTTCGGCATAATCCGGGTCAAGCTCAAGTGCCTTATTTACAAATTGAAGCGCCTTATTATAACCTTCATCTATTCCGACTAAACCATGGTCAGCTAAAGCAATTTGGATACTGGATAAGCCTAACCAGGCTGGTGCATAGGAAGAATCCGTTGACAGCACCTTTTCGTAATAGTTGTTCGCCTTTTCCCAATTATCCTTACCTTTGAGATTAAGAAAATGACGTCCCAGCAGGTAAAAGTTGTAAGCTTCCGGATCGGTTTTTTGTACAGACACTACTGCTTTATTTCCGAGTAATGCAGTCTTAAGAGCTTCAGCTACGGAAATTGAGATAGAATCTTGTAAAGCGAAAATGTTGTTCAGTTTACCGTCATATGTTTCGGACCAGAACGATGCTTCTGTTTCTGCATTTATTAAGTTAGCCGAAATGCGCAGATTATTGCCGGTTTTGCGGACACTCCCTTCCAGTATATTTTTTACATTAAGTGTGTTGGCTATAGTTTTTATCTTAACATTTTTACCCTTGAAAGAGAACGACGATGTTCGTGCAGTAACACGAAGTTTCGGATTCTTCGAAAGAACGTTAATAAGTTCTTCGGATAAACCATCGGAAAAATATTCCTGGTTCGGGTCAGGGCTCATATTTAGAAAGGGTAGAACCGCTAATGTTTTTACTGTTTCTGTTTCTTTTTCACTTTTTGATGAAGGTAAAAACAGATAAAGCGCTGCTACAATCAGCAATAACACTACTGCTGCTGCAATCCATTGAAATTTAGATCGATTCTTTTTACTTACCTTTACTGCTCCGCCTTCACCAATCGTTTTAAGATCTTCTATAATTTCTTTTGCACTTTGGTAACGTTCATCAGGATTTTTATCCAAAGCCTTGGTAATTATATGTTGAAATTGAGGTTCAATTTCAGATACTTTCTCAGGTTCTTCATTTAGTATTGAATAAATAACTGCCTGATCATAATCACCTCTAAAAGGCATCTTCCCTGTCAGCATTTCATAAAGTACTACACCGAAAGACCATATATCAGTCCGGTTATCAATTTTATCTCCTTTTGTTTGTTCGGGGGACATATATGAAACTGTGCCAACTGTTGAACCAAGCTTGGTAACCGATTTGCTTCCATTAAACTTCGCCAAACCAAAATCCATTATCTTCACCATCCCTCTGTCCGTTATCATTATATTTGACGACTTTATATCTCTATGAATAATTCCTTTTTTATGAGCTGCATCTAAACCTTCTGCAATTTGAATCGCAATGTCAATTGCTTCATCCTTTTGAATCGGCCTTGATTTGATTTTATCTTTTAATTCAATCCCGTCAATAAATTCCATTACGATAAAAGTATCATCACCGGAATCTTCTATTGAATAAATTGTCGCAATGTTCGGATGATTAAATGATGCGGCAGCTTTAGCTTCGATTATAAATCTTTCCTTCTCTTCCGAATTAGCAGAAATGTGACGAGGTAAAAATTTTATTGCAACTTTACGTTCCAATTTTAAATCTTCGGCAAGATAAACTACACCCATTCCTCCTTCGCCGAGTTTCTTAATTAAATGATAGTGAAGAATAGTTTTTCCAATCATAGTATACCTCTTGAATGTAGCATTGGGTTTTGACGGACAGGTCTGCTATGTCTATCGAAGCTTAAGAATGAGTAGTTTTTTCTTTTGAAACTTAAGCGCAGGTAGTCTTCTCCGAGCTTCTCTAATATTTTATAATGTAAAATTGTCTGACCAATTAAATCATTCATTTTTACAATTATATTTTTAAACTAATTTTATTAATTACTTGATGAATCCTATTCTTTCAATAAAAGAATTAAATCTTGGATCACTCCGGATAGGGTCTAATTTAGGATCTATTTTAGTTAGAAAAAGAGATTCGGCTCTGCTGTGAAATGCTCTCTCAAGCCATTTAAAAGCTAAGTTATTATTTCCAAGTACAATGTGAACCAGAGCAATTCCTCGTACGGTATTCCCGTTTAATTTTTCCTTTTTGCTAAAATCATCAACAATTTTTATTGCATCTTCTTTCATGCCTGCCGATGCATAGCAATATGCCAAAGCCGCAGCAGATTCATCGGGGTTTGCATTATGTCCCATCCATCTTTTGTTTTCGGCGATTGCTTCTTCAAACATTCCTTTTGCCAGATAAGACAGAGATAAAAGCCTGTAAGATGCAATTAAGTTTGGTTCAAGTTCGAGTGTTTTATTTGCATGCTCAATCGCGCTGTTATAATTGCGAGAATAGTAATAATAAATTCCTTTATCATGTAACACTGCTGCAGAAAGCGGATCCAATTGCGCTGCTATTTCTATTTCTTTCCCTGCTTCATCCATCATTCCATTGAACATTAACCATTCGCTGTACCAATGGTGCGCAGTTGCATTGTTCTGATTGAGTTTAATTGCCAGCTTAAATTCTTTTAAAGAATTCTTCCAATTCCAATCATGCAGCATAATTAAACTTGCCAACGAAGCATGAGCTTCGGAAAGATTTTTATCAAGTTCCAATGCCTTTTGCACCGCTGCTTTAGCTTTTGGATATAACTTTTCTCTTGATATTGTTCCGTGGTCGCTTATCAGATTATATGTATCCGCAATTCCCGACCATGCAAGAGCATAATTTTCATCTATCTTAATTGCTTTTTCAAAATATTTAATTGCAGTTTCAAAACCTTTAATATTTCTTTTACCCCAGAAATATCTTCCCTTCAAATAATATTGATATGCTTCCGTATCGGGACTTGCTTTGCGCTTCAAATTCTTTTTTTCTTCCGGTGATAAATTAATTTTAAGAGCTTTAACAATCTTGGAAGCAACATTTTCCTGGAAATCAAAAATCTGTTTTGTTGTTCCGTTGAAAATATCTGCCCATAAGTTAGCATCTTTCTCGGCATCGATAAGCTGTGTTGTAATTCGAAGATCCGAATCAAATTTTCGCACGCTCCCTTCAATTACAAAATGGACATTAAGTTCCGATGCAATTTGCTTCATTGTTTTTCCTGTACGGTTGTAATTCATTACCGACGTCCGGGAAATTATTCTAACCTTTTTTAATTTGGAAAGTTTGGTAATTATTTCTTCGGTTAAACCGTCGCTAAAATATTTGTTATCATTTTCAGGACTAATATCTTCAAAAGGTAAGACTGCAATTGATATCATTTTTTCTTTTTGACTATTTGTTTTTTTGGGTACTGATGAATTTGATTTTAATTCATCGATAAGATTACCGGTTTGTTGAAATCGATCTGAAGGATTTTTTTCAAGGCAGCGATCGATAATTCGGTTTAATGAATCTGAAATATCAGACCGAAGTGAGGAAGGCGGAATTTGTTTTTCATTTAGTATATTGTAAATAACAGCTTGTTCATATTCAGCTTTAAAAGGCAGTTCACCTGTTAACATCTCAAATAAAACCACACCGAACGACCAAATATCCGTCGTCTGTCCAATTTTTTCTCCTTTGGCTTGTTCGGGAGACATGTATGCAGCTGTTCCAAGAGTAGCTCCGGCTTTTGTAAGTTGATCTGTTCCTCTGACTTTAGCCAACCCAAAATCCATAATTTTAACTTTGCCATCGTTCGTAATCATTATATTAGATGATTTTATATCCCGGTGAATAATTCCATTGTTATGTGCTGCTTCCAGTCCTTCCAATAATTGTAATGAATAATTTATTGCATCTTTCATATTAAACTGCTCACCATGAAGTTCTTTAATAATATCTTTCAGTTCTTTTCCATGAATAAATTCCATTACAATAAATAAATCATTTTCAGTTTCTTCTATTGCATAAATTGTTGCGATGTTCGGATGGTTCAGTGCAGCGGCAGCCTTAGCTTCAATTTTAAATCTTTGTCTTTCCTCGGAGTTTGCAGAGATACGATGAGGCAAAAATTTAATTGCAACTTTTCTTTCAAGTTTTGTGTCTTCTGCAAGATAGACCACACCCATTCCGCCTTGGCCGAGCTTTTCTAATATTTTATAATGCAGAATAGTTTTACCGATCATTTTTTTTTGAAACAATTATTAACAAGTACAATCCTAATATTAAAATTTGATGATTTTAAAACCAATCGATAATTTATTCAATTTAATTTTCAAATAATTAAATAAGAATTTTACATTTTAATTTTATCTAAAAAATCTTTTGCTTTCATTTAAGACCTCCCAAATAATTTTTTACGAAACATTTAAAGTACTTTAATTTCCTAATTAATCTATACTTATTCATAACGGCAGTTTCATCTTTTTCAAAAATGCTGTGTAACGCGGATCTTTGACTAAATTGTGCATTAGCGGGTCACCTTTGATAGTAGTGCATCCTCCATCTTTCTGGTTGTAAGCTCTTTCCAGCCACTCGAACGCTTTGTTCTTTTCATTTCTGTAAGCATAAATTTCTGCTATCTGGTAAGCTGCATCATTCGCGTCACTTTTAATTAAATCTGTTAGCTTATCATCCGCTTCCTTATTTCTGCCCAGTGCATAATAAACAATTGCAAGCCCGTAGTTTTTCCAAAACGGGCCTGTTTCCTTTTGGATCTCTAGCAGAGCCGAATCCGGTCTGCCTTTTTCAATATAATCATTACCGATAAACAAATGAGCTTCCGGATACTGCGGATTCAGTTCAAGACATTTTCTCAGGACAGCTATTGATTCATCAGGTAAGCCGCTGTACCAGGTATAAAGTCCAAGGTCAAGATATCCGCTAAGATGAATCGGGTCAATATCAATTATACGACGTTCTAATTTTATTGCATCATCAAACCGCCCAAGTGTAGCCGCTAAAATAGCAGCTCCGTTAATGACATCTACATTTTCCGGTTCCAGCTCCAGGCCTTTCTTGAATGATTCATCCGCTCCCGTCCAGTCCCACTCATAAAGATTCTTTATCATTCCTATTTGTGCATATGCATCTGCAAGGTTAGGGTTAAGTTCAAGTGCTTTCTCTGCTTCCTTGCGAGCTTTCGTGTTACCTTCATCCACAAATACATCGCCCTGATGCGCTTGAGAAATGTGGACTCTGGACAATCCCACCCAAGCAGGAGCATATCCTGAATCAATCGAGATTGCTTTCTCATAATAGCTTTCTGCTCTCTCCCAGTCTTCTTTGCCGTGCAAATCATAAAAGTGATTTCCAATCAGGTAATCGTTGTAAGCTTCGGGATCCGTCTTCTGTTTAGGCTTTGCTGCATCTTTTCCAAGCATTGTAACTTTCAATGCTTCTGCTACATTGCCCGATATTGAATCCTGCAGCGCAAATATGTTATTCATTGTACCGTTGTAAGTATTTGACCAAAGTGTAGCATCTGTCTCAACATTTACAAGATCAGCAGAGATGCGCAAATTATTGCCTGCTTTCTGTACACTACCTTCAAGTATGTTTTTTACGTTAAGCATCTGTGCAATTGTTTTTATACTTACTTGCTTTCCTTTGAAATAAAAAGATGATGTTCGCGCAGTAACTTGTAATTTCGGATTCTTCGATAGCGTATTGATTAACTCTTCTGACAATCCTTCCGAAAAGTATTCCTGGTTAGCATCAGAGCTCATATTTACAAACGGCAATACCGCTATTGTTTTAATCGTATTGCTATCTTTTACAACTTTTAAGGATGGCAATAATAGAATGACAGCAATTATAATAAATACTACAACTGTGCCGGAGATAATCAAAGGATGCTTCACTTTCTTTTTTACCGCATTTCCGTTTTCTCCTTTATTTATTATGCGTAACTTTTCCGAAATTTCACTTGCAGACTGATAACGCTCATCAGGATTCTTTGCCAGTGTTTTAATGATTATCTGTTTAAGTCCTTCGTTAATACCCTTAATTGATTCGGGTTCTTCATTCAGAATAGAATAAATAATTGCCTGATCGTATGCTCCCTTAAATGGTTGTCCGCCTGTTAACATTTCATAAAGAACAATCCCAAATGACCAGA
>CAZKUR010000007.1:0-46314 GCA_964556005.1 uncultured Ignavibacteriaceae bacterium
TCCTGTGAATTTGTTTCAAGTAAGAAGATGGTATTATTGAAATAAGAAAATCAAAGTCAGCATTTTTTTTAACATCGCAGCACAGAATAATAAACTGTGCTGCGGTGATATTAAATTCCAATTAATTTTATTCCACCACATGCCTTGGTATATTGCGCGACAGGCGAGTAAGCAGTTCATAATTCAACTGGTTGCTTAGCTCTGCAAATGAGGCAACTGTAATTTCCAGTTCGCCTTGTTTTCCAATTATTACGACTTCATCGCCTTTTTTTATGCCGGGAACATTTGTAATATCGACAGCTATAAGACTCATATTTACAATACCTATAACACTCAACCTTTCGCCATGAATTAAAACTCTTCCCTGATTGCTCAACGATCTGCTGAAGCCGTGTCCGTAGCCAACAGGTACAATAGCGATTTTCATCGGTCTTGTTGCAAGGTATGTTGTACCGTAACCGATAAATTCTCCTGTTTTAATTTCTTTTGTGCTCATCACCCTGCTTTTCCAGGAAATAATTCTTTTAAGAGGATCGATTTTCTTTTTCTTTCCTCCCAGATAATTGATAAAGGTTTCTTTTGTCGGCCAGTAACCGTATTGCAAAATTCCGATTCTTACCATATCCATTCTTGTTTCAGGGTAGGAAATTGCAGCGGCAGAACATGCAGTGTGAAGATATTTTGGTTTAATGCCGTTTTCATTCAACCAGAGATTTATTCTGTTAAATGTCGCAATTTGTTTTTGAATTCGCAGATAATTTGCAACGCTTTCAGCACCTGCATAATGAGTACATAAACCTTGAAGAATAACATCGGAATTATTTTCTTTTAAGGTGTCAATTACCAATGATAAATTTTTCTTATTAAATCCGGTGCGGTTTAACCCGGTTTCAACTTCAATATGAATTTTAGCAGGCTTGCTTATTTTTTTTGCAATCTTTAAAGTGTGATTGAACCGATCTCTGTCAAATACATAAAATTCAACATCGTTTTTTATTGCCCATTCAATTTCGGAATTATCGATGTAACCCATTATCATAACCGGAATTTTTTTGTCGATAACATTTCTAATCCTTAACGCTTCAAAAGCGCTGAACACGGAAAAATGCTTTACACCGCATTCAACGGCAAGCGGAACGAATTCTTCTATTCCGTGCCCGTAAGCATTTCCTTTTACTACAGAAGAAAATATTACATCATGTCCTAATTGTTCTTTAATGAATAAAAGATTTTTCATGTATGCGGATTTACTGATTTCAATGTAAGACGATTGGAACATCATTAACTCAAAGTATTTTTAGTAATTGAATAAAACATTTTAATCCCGGTTTCGATTATCTCATCCGGGAAATCATAATCCGGGTTATGTAAATCGGGATGATTTTCACCTGAACCGATTCCGAATAAACATCCTTTAAACTTATTTGTAAAATGTCCGAAATCTTCAGACCATTTAAATGGTGAGTTTATATGAAAGATTTCAAAATCATTTTCTCGAGCAGCAGCTTCAACAATGTTAACTTCGTTTCCGCTGTTTACGGTTGCAGGAAATTCTTCCGTCCAGCTAATATCATATTTTAGATTATTTTTGCCGGTAATTTGCGAAATCATTTTTTCTGTCTGCGTTGAAAGCACTTTCATATCATCATTGCGAAATGATCGAAGAGTAGCCATAATCTCTGCATAACCGGGAGTAGTGCCGAATGCTTTTTCTCCAACTTTAATATGAATAATAGTGACTAAACAAAAATCTTTTAACCGGCTGCGGATGTTATTAACGAGGTTGGAAAGTGAATTTATAATTTCGCTTACGGCAATTACAGGACTAATTCCTTTTTCAGGTTCCGCTGCATGCGAAGTTTTACCTATGAGTTTTACGATCATCCCTTTTGATGCGGAAGCAAAATTTTTATTACCTATAATGATCCGGCTTAATTTAAATCCGGGAAGGTTATGAAATGCAAAAACGAAATCAGGATTTAATTCTTTAAATTTTTCATCTTTCAAAATTCTTTCTGCACCTTCGCCTGTTTCTTCGGCAGGTTGAAAAAGTAATATTACTTTGCCTTTGTTAAATTTTTTTTCCGAAAGTAATGATGCAAATCCCGAAAGCACAGCCATATGTCCGTCGTGACCGCATTTATGACTAACATTATTTTGAGAAGAACGATAATCAAATGAATTTATTTCCTGGATAGGAAGAGCATCCAGTTCAGAACGAAATAAAATTGTTTTTCCGCCTTCGGCAAATTTGAAAATAAATGCAATCCCTTCACCGCCGATTTTGGAGATGACCTGATCCGGCTTTAATTGCTCAATAAAGTTTATAATTCTTTTAGCGGTATTTTTTTCATTGCCGGAAAGTTCGGGGTTTTTATGAAGCTCTTTTCGTAATGCAATGGCTTGGTTGATGATATTATTCATAAAAAACAAAGTAAGCAATGAACTTAAGAAATGCAACGTTTTGAAATGAATAAAGTCAACGTGTAAAAATGAACAGTAATATCAGTAAGAAATAAAAAGTGAGGTTCACCTTTTTGATGAACCTCACCTAAGAACTATAATTTTATTTCAGCAGCATTAATTTTTTTGTTTGAACAAAGCTGCCTGCAACAATGCGGTAAATATAAACACCACTGGCAAAATGGGAAGCGTTCCATTTATATTTATAGTAACCCGGTACTAATTTTCCATTGACAATTGTCGCAACTTCTGCACCGAGTATATCATAAACTTTAATTGTAACTTTCACCTCTTTGGGAATCCCGAACTTAATAGTCGTAGTCGGGTTGAAGGGATTCGGATAATTCTGTGAAAGTGTAAATTCGGTAGGAATGAGGGAATAATCAACTTCAACAACATCGGAATACTTTGTCGTACCGTCAAAATCGATTTGTTTTAGTCTGTAATAAAATTTCCCTTTTCCTGATGAAACGCTTGCATCCGTGTAAGTGTATGATTGCTTTAATGTTGTTGTCCCATTACCTTCAATGTATCCTATCTTTTTGAAATTCTTGTTATCACTGCTTTTTTCAATATCAAAGCCCTTGTTGTTTGTTTCGGTTGCCGTTTCCCATTTAAGAGTGATTCCGTCTTCATTTGCATCTCCGTTAAATGAAACAAGCTCGACAGGAACGCCAATTGAAAAGAATTCAATAATTTTTTGCATCAGCACTTTCTTTGTGGAAGGTGCTGTCCCATCTGATAATCCGCCGAACTCAAATGAAGTCCCGATAGTCTGATAATTTGTTCCGATATTTGAAACGCCGCATCCGTAATCGGGAGAAAGATTTTTGAATATCATTTGAGCAGGTGTATTATTGGTAATATGATCAATCCATGAATTATCGCCTGAATATGTAAAGTTCATACCGGTAGTAAAAGTTCCGGTTTGTCCCTGAACCGTACCGAGGTCTCCGCTGCCGTCGCTGGTACCTGTTATGTTAAACATCGGATGAACAGGGGTTTGATCATCGAAATACCAAGTGTCTCCGCCTTCCATATAGATCTTTCCACCGTTGGTTAGGAAATCTGCTAATAATTGACCTTCGCTGTTGGTAAGAACATGGTTGCTGCTGTAAATTCCAAGACATACAAAGAGAGATTGATATAAGCTGACATCCGAAGGAAATGTAGTTGTATAATCATTCGCAACACCGCAGGAATCAAGATAATTTGAAATTACCGGGCCGGAGTTTGTATTACCGTCAAGGTCTATAACGAGTGCAGGAATTTTTCCGATAACAATTGAAATTGTTCCGGTGCCGGTTATTCCAAGTGCTGCGCTGATATTAAAATTGAATTCGGCAGAATGTCCTATTGGTGAATTCACGTTTGCTGTAATGCTGAAGGATTTTGAAACTGCTTCTCCAGGAGCAATGATGCCGTAATTCTGGGTTACTGAATTTATTGTAACGTACGGATCGGTAGTGGATAAATCACCTGTTACACTTAGCGCACCGGACGATCCTGTATTCTTAACCTCGATATTCAAGTCGGCAGTCTCACCCGGGTCAAGAATGCCGTTATTATTGCCGCCCGGATCTGAAATGCTGCTCGATCCAAGTTCAAGAACAGGCGCATGAGCTTTCAGTGTGAATGTGCTCAACCAGTTATTGGCTCCATCTGTCGCTACTACCTGGAAAGTGATTATATGATTATCAGGAACCAGCGGAGCAACGCCAATGGAGTAACCATCATTGATCATTATTTGTCCGCCTGCAGAAATAGTTCCGTAAAATTCCGTCGAATCTGAAATTGTAACGTTGGAATCTTCACTTCGCAATATAAGTGTAACATTTGTTGCGTCGGCTATGCCAACGTTATTAGCTCTAATGGAAAGGGAAGGCGATTCACCGTAATCAAGAGAACCGTTGTTATTTCCGGATGCATCATTGACTGAGACCGAATCTGCAACTACATAGGGACCTTCCGCCGGAACAACAGGAATTGCTGTAGAAAATCTATAATAGTTTTGTTTGGTAACCGTAAGAATAACATTGTTTCCAGGAGCTACAAAAGGTATTTCGATTGCAACCGGGCTGCCTGTACCTTCGGCTACTCCTAATATTTCGCCATTGAGAGATAATGCAATAAGAGAATATTGATCGGCAGTAACGGTATATTGAGTTGTTCCGCTGATGATTGCTGGATCATGAACAACGGTAAGATTTTGAGGCACTTCGGAATATACTGTTGTAAAAGCATCGCCGTGATGATGGAATAAATAATATGTACATTCTTTGTTGCTTGTATTATATGGCCAGTTGGAATACTGTAGAAAATATTTACCGTAAACATTGGCAAATGCAGGCATTATTTTTATTGGACCGGCAACGCCGTAATCAGGCAAAAAATTAGGCCACATATAATCAAACATACCCCAGCAAAATGCATCGTTAACAAATGAAAAAGATGTTTCGGTTGCTGCAATTAATCCTAAAGCACCATATTGACTTCTATGAAATGCTTCGGCAAAACAGGTAGAACTGTAATTAAATTTGCCCGTTAGGCAATTGATAGAAAGGACAAATACAAGATCCTGGTTAGTCAAACCCGAAATATTGCTATTACCATAAGCCGGCTCACCCCATCCCGTTTCACCGCCGTGATCACGATGAACTAACATAAAAGCTCCGCTGTTTATATCGTTATTTATCCTTGCAGCATTTCCGCCCCAATCGTTAAGGTAAGCCGGGGAAGTAGGTATATAGCCAACTCCGTTTGGTCCAAAATAGTCTACAACTAAATTTGTATTAGTTGCATATGACCAGCTCGAAAAAGGCGGTGTTCCTGAATATACAGCATTTTCTCTCTTTGGTGATTTTCCCAGTGCATTTTCCCAGAACCCTGCAACTGTTTCGGAGCAAATCTGAAACCATCTGTCATCTGCCCAGCCTAAAGCTGTAACCGGATTATTATAAAAATTTGGATTTGTCGGAGGATTTCTTTCATAATTAAGAAATTTTTCAATCATGATTTGCAACTGACTAGCATTCTGAGCAGTAATTCGTGCTGTTGCGATATCGGGTAAATGATCTCCATCTACATCAGCATATTTGTTATCAGAAATACAAGTAAATTCATAAGTATAAGTTGGAGAAATAATGGTATTGCCGCTGGTTCCGTAATCGGCAAGGAATAAAATTGCAGCCGGAGGAATGTTCCATGTATTGTATGCATCATCAATATAGTTTTCGATTGCATTTGTGGTATTTCCTCCGATTTGCGTTGTAGTTACTATTCCTGTTCTTACTCCTTGTTGAGTTCTGAATTCTTTTATTGAATCTGCCCAGGCAAGGAAAGAAGCATCATCCGGTGTTATAATTAAGTATTCAAAATCTTCAGTACGGGAATCGGATTCATATTTATACTCAACTTTAGGCAGGGAATTAAAATTTATAAATATATCTTTTAATATAGGATCAAACCATCTGCTTCTTAGACGATCTTCACCGAAATGACCGTTGCCTCCTGTAAATGATATCTGAATTTTTAGATCCTTATAAACAGTTAATTCTTTGGTTACAGGATTATACTGGAAAGGAGTAATTCCAATTATTCTTGCATCCACGCCTCTCACTTTCATAGGTAAGGATACAATTACAGGACTTTCCGGATAAGCTTGATTTTTTGAGTAAATAACCTGATCCTTTTTATATTTTAGAGGTCCGTTATCTGTTTCGAGCGGAATATGCGGTGCAGGAGCAACCTCAACATTTGTAAATGTTTCAGTTCTAAATGAAATTATCTGCATCGAAACATTAGCGCCCTGCGGAACAGCGATATAACGTCCCTGTCCTGGTAAATCAGGTTTGCCCTCATCATTAGGAAGAAATGTACCCGGGAGTTCAATTTTTTTCATTGAATCTCCGTTAATGGTAACATTATCCATAATAAATTTATGAATAGAAAAATTTATACTTAAACCGGATTGAGAAGCACTTTCAAGCGTAAAGCCGGCACTTCCCCAATTATCCTGGTAATTAATGACTTGTGCTTTTACCTTGAGAACGGTAAAGAAAAAAATGATGAGACAAAATCTGGTAAATATTGAAATATTTTTTCCCACTATGTTACCTCCCTTTAATCTCCCCTTACAGGGAAGGTGAAAAAATTGCAGTTTATAAATTTAAACTAAAACGGATTGGATTCAATTTACATAATAAAAAATTCTTTCTTTTAATTTAATTATTTACCCTTAAGAACCCTGATATAAGCAGTTTAAGATTATTCTGCTTACCGGTCTGCTGCTTGAAGATTTATTCTATTGTTAGGAAAAGAAACTTACAATCACTTGCGTGAATAAACCAAAAATGAAAAGAATAAATTATTTCTTTTTATCCTTTTAAATGTTCCGTAATTACAAGTGTCTTGCCGTACAATTATTTTGTTCCGCAACAGACCTGCCGGATTGGTTTGAGTAATATTATAACTGCCTGCTTTAAATTATTATTTCCTTAATTAAGAAAATAAATATCTACAAATTTCGTGATTAGTTTTTAAAATACAAAAAAATGTTTTGATTTATTAGTTGTTAATTGATAAAAAATGTTTACTATGATTAAAAAATAATTAGCAATATGTTTAAGATGTAATAACGCATTATTAAATAATTATGAATTATTAGTATAAAAAAATTATAAATGTTATTTTTAGCGATTGATTTTGAAAATTATTGAAATATTTTGTTTTGCTTAAGAAAATCTTTAAAAATTTTTCCGTAAAAGAAACTATCAAAGCGATGGGATTAGTTTTTGGCGATATAGGAACTAGCCCCATTTATACACTGACTGTAATATTTGCAATTACAGCTCCCACGTATCGGAATATCCTTGGTGTTCTTTCATTATTATTCTGGTCACTGATTATATTAGTAACTGTCGAGTATGCATGGCTGGCAATGAGCTTGAGTACAAAAGGTGAAGGCGGAATTATTGTTCTTAAAGAAATTCTAACAGGTTATGTTAAGAAAGGAAGAAAAGCTGCGTTTGCAACGTTTCTCGGTTTCCTTGGAGTTTCTTTACTTATGGGAGACGGTGCAATCACTCCCGCTATAAGTATTCTATCTGCAGTGGAAGGTTTACAGGTAATCCCTGGGATAGGCCATATTCCCACCGATACAATAATTTTAATTACCTGCATAATTACAATTTTGCTTTTTGCTTTTCAGTTTAAAGGAACGGACAAAGTTGCTTCTTCGTTTGGCCCGATAATGATTGTTTGGTTTGCAGCTTTATTTTTATCCGGAATGTATTATGTTGCAAAAGGCCCAAATGTACTGCTTGCCATAAGTCCTTCTTATGCGATTGATTTTATGCTACATAACGGACTTGCCGGATTTTTTGTATTGAGCGAGGTTATTCTTTGTGCAACCGGCGGCGAAGCTCTTTATGCGGACATGGGACATCTCGGCAGAACTCCAATACGTCACGCGTGGTTTTTTGTAATTATTGCACTGTTGATAAATTATTTAGGACAGGGAGCATTCCTGCAAACGCACCACGTAACCAATTATGTACTTTTCTCAATGATCAAATCTATTTCCGAAATTTTTTATATCCCGTTTTTAATTTTAACATTGGTTGCAACTATAATTGCATCGCAGGCAATGATTAGTGCTGTTATGTCGCTGGTGTTCCAGGGAATTACTACACGTATTTTCCCTTTAATGAATGTTAAATATACTTCAACACAGTTAAAGTCGCAGATATATATTGGTGTGGTCAACTGGATTCTTCTTATTGCCGTATTATTCATGATTTTATTTTTCGAGAAATCCGATAACCTTGCGGCTGCTTACGGAATGGCTGTTACGGCAACTATGACGATTAGCGCAATGTTTATGATATGGATTTTCGGCATACAAAAACATATTTCAAAGATGGTGCTATCGTGCATTGTTTTCGTGGTAGATTTGATGTTTCTAATTGCAGTGTTTAATAAGATACCTCACGGCGCATATTGGTCGCTTGTAATTGCACTTGTACCTTTTATGGTTATTCAGCTCTGGTCAAAAGGTAATTCTGCGATGAGGAAATCATTCCGTTCATTATCGTTCGATATTTTCGTTGAAAGCTATAACCAGATTTATTCGAAAGGAAATAATATAAAAGGTACTGCGCTATTTTTCACTCAAAGCCTGGAAAGCATTCCGCCATTCATTGTCCATTGTATGATTAGAGGAAATATAATTTACGAAGAAAATATATTCACTTCGATTGTTACTACAGATAAACCTTATGGCGTTGATTTCAAAAAAGTCCCTAATCTTGCACACGGACTATCGGGAATAGTAATCGAGGGAGGCTATATGGAAGTGTTGAACATTCCAAGACTTTTAAAGATGCATGGTATAAATGAAAAAGTAATATTTTACGGCATTGATGAAGTTGTAACGAATAAACCTTTCCTAAAATTGTTTGCATTTTTGAAAAAGATATCACCAAGAATAGTAAGCTTTTACGATCTTCCTTACAATAAACTGCACGGTGTAGCAACAAGATTGGAAATATAAACTAATTCTATTCTTTTCTTTATGTCGATAATATAACTTATTTTTATAAATTTGATTTTTAAATTTATTTTAAAAGATTTAGATGACATGTTTTACATCGACGTGAAAAAAAGTCATCTTAAAAAGAATTTTAGATTGATAAAAATATGAAACATGTTACTATTGCATTTTTCATCTCGACCCTGTTAATCAAATCTTCATTTGGATTTGACGCTAAAAAACCGGATACACTTTTTATTGCATCATGGAATCTCGAAAATTTATTCGATACTACCGATGATCCCGGTAAAAACGATGTGGAGTTTACTCCCGAAGGAAGAAAAGACTGGACTGAGGATAGATTAAATAAAAAGTTATATAACCTGTCCAGGGTTATCAGATCGATGAACGAAGATAAAGGTCCCGACATTTTAGGCGTTGTAGAAGTCGAACATAAAGCAATACTGGATTCTATGATCGCAAAATTTTTACCCGATAAATTTTATAAAGTTGCTTATGCCGAATCACCGGACGAAAGGGGAATTGATAACGGCTTAATATACAAAACCAGTAAATTCAAAGTATTAAATGTAAATACCGATACAATTCATTTGCCTGATAATTATCCGACAAGGTTAATTCTAAATGTAAACTTATTGGATAACAAAGGCGATACTCTTATTATTTTTGTTAATCACTGGCCTTCAAGAATCGGCGGCGAAGAAAAATCCCAGCCGAACAGAGTTGCGGCTGCAATAACCTTAAAAAAGAATGTTGATCATTATTTTAGCGTTAACCCGGATTCAAAAATATTTATTTTCGGCGATTTTAATGACGAACCGGCCAATGTATCAATACTTGATAATCTCCACGCCGAACCATTTTTGTGCGATTCGGTACAGAGTAAGAATAATGTTGAAATGAACCATAAGGGTACGCTTTTTAATCTTTCCTATTCTCTGTTTAATGAGGGAGAAGGAACTTATAAGTATAAAAGTACTTGGAATTTACTAGATCAAATAATTGTATCAAGAGATATTATTACGGGTGATAAAATTAGTTATATTTGCAACAGCTTTACAATTTATAAACCATGGTTCATAGTAACACACTCCGGGAAGTATGAAGGAACTCCATTCCCGACATACGGAGGGAATAGATACTTAGGCGGATACAGCGACCATTTCCCGGTGTTTGCGAAATTTATCCTTGATTAAAAGAAAGACGAAATGAGAAAAGCAGTCTTAATCTTTGGAGCATACGGTGCATTAGGCAGAGGACTCGTTCAGAGCTTCCTTGAAAAAGATTATGAAAAATTATACCTGTTTGATTTTGGAGCAGAGGAGAAAGGATTAAAGAATTCAAAGATCGTTAATTTTAATGTTGACGATTTATCAAAAGAGCAAAATGTAAAAGCTGCTTTTTCTAAAATTAAACCCGATAAAAACACTTTATATTTTCTCTACAGTACTGTTGGAGGTTTTAACGGTGGAAAAACAACCTGGGAAACTGAAAGTACGGATTGGGAAAAAATGTTCGATATGAATATTAAGTCGAATTTTTTCATCGCAAAATATTTTTCAAATCTTGTGAAGGATTCAGCCGGAGGCTCGATTTGCTTTACTGCTGCGTATGTTGGATTAAAAGCTGAAAAAAATAAAGCGGCTTACGGAGCTGCAAAAGGAGCACTTATTCATTTTGTCCATACGCTTTCGTTAGAGGGAAAAGAAATTAAATTAAGTGTAAATGCAATCGCTCCTTATATCATAGATACACCTGCAAATAGAGGATGGTTGAAAGATGAAAATTATGATACATGGACTAAACCCAGTGAGATCGGAGAACTTGCTCATTCGCTGTTTATGAATTTTAATTTCATTACCGGAAATATTATTACCCTTACCCACCGCTTCCAGGTATGAAAAATGGATTATAATTAGTCAAAAACTTTGGCAGAATAGCCTAAAATACAATTAATTAGTTGACTTTGTTTTTTGAAATTCTTATTGTAGCACAATATTTTTGAGTAAATTGTTGAAGTTTTTTTTGTCCCTTCAGCAATGTTTTAATTTAATATAATTTAGGAGGTTACCTTTTATGGAATTATCAGCCATTACGTTGTCAGTTATACATTTAATTGCTCAGGCGCAGCAGAATACGAGTGCATTAAATTGGCTGACTGAAAAATTTATTGCGGGTGGTCTTTTTATGTGGCCAATACTCGGATGTTTAGTCCTTGGTTTGGCTTTTGTTATTGAAAGAATGTGGACACTTACTAGAGCGCGTGTCAATACTAAAGACTTTATTATCAAAGTTAAAAAAGCCCTTACCGAAGAGGGAATTGAAGCTGCTAAAGAAGTTTGCGCAAATACAAGAGGACCTATCGCTTCTGTATTTTATGCAGGCTTATTAAGAGCAAATGAAGGTTTGGAATCTGCGGAAAAAGCTATTGTAGCTTACGGTGGAATTGAAATGAACTTCCTTGAAAGAGGACTTATCTGGATTTCTACTTTTATTACCCTCGCACCGATGCTTGGTTTTACCGGAACGGTTCAAGGTATGATTCAAGCTTTTGACGCTATTAAAGAAGCGGCTCAAATTTCTCCTGCAATTGTTGCTGAAGGTATTGCAGTTGCTCTTTTAACAACTCTGTTCGGTTTAGTTGTAGCTATGTTCCTTCAAGTGTTCTATAACTATTTCATCTCGAGAATTGACAGGCTTGTAGGAGATATGGAAGAAAGTTCGATCGAATTAATCGATACATTGTACGAATTGAATATTAAAAAAGCTTAATATTTTTAAAATTAAAATAATTCATATAACAATATGGCAATGATTAAAAAAAGAAAGCTGCAGGAAGCTCAAATTCCAACAAGTTCAATGGCTGATATAGCTTTTCTCCTGTTATTATTCTTCCTTGTAGCGACTACAATAGATGTTGATACGGGTATTGGCTTAACGTTACCGGAATACGTTGAAAATCCCGAAACTGTTAAGGTTCCTAAAAACAGAATGGTAGCCATCCTAATCAACGCAAACGGCGACGTGCTGATGGACGGAAAACCTGTTTCAATATTCGCAATAAAAGATATGCTAAAGCCTCGAATAGAATCGAAAATTGATTTACCGGATAACCAGAAATTAATTGTTTCCGTTAAAACAGATCGCCAGACAAAGTATAATACTTATATTCAGGCATTAGATCAAATAAAACAAGCATATTTTGAGGTTAGGGATCAATATTCACAAAGCACATATGGTAAAAAGTTTAAGAATTTAGATGCAAAAGAAACGGAAGATATTCAGAAAAATAAAATCCCGATTATCATTTCCCTGGCAGAACCCGAATCAATAAAAAAATAATGAGATGAGGTTTTAATAATGAAATTTGTAAAGAAAAGAGCTGGCTCCAAGACGGAAATCCCTACTGCTTCAATGCCGGATATCGTATTTATGCTGCTGTTGTTTTTTATGGTTTCTACAACTTTAAGAGAAGTTGAAGTAAAAGTTCAATACCAATTGCCTTCGGCTAAGGCTATCGAAAAAATCGAAAATAAAAGATTGGTCCAGTATATCTGGGTTGGCAGTAACGGTAGTATTCAAATAAATGACAGCATTGTTAAATTAAACCAGATCGAACCGATTATGTATGCTAAAAGAAAAGCTTTGCCCAATGTAATTGTATCTTTGAGGATTGATAAAAATACAGATATGGGCCTAGTTACCGATATACAGCAGGAACTCCGCAAAGCAACGGCTCTGCGTATAAATTATTCGGCGAACTTGAAGGCTAAGGGTTGAAGCATTCGAGTTAATAAATATTATTTAGGTTAAACTAATAAGGGCAGGCATATATTATTATATTCCTGCCTTTTTCAATTTAAGAGGGCAAGAATGAATTTAACCGAACGAATAAATGAAGATCTGAAAACTGCAATGAAGGAAGGTGACAAGATAAAACTAAGCACCATCAGATCTATTCGTGCGTTGATTTTGGAATTTGAAAAAAGCGGGGCGAATAAAAAGCTGACCCCTGAAGAAGAAATTCAGTTGCTTACAACTGCTGCGAAGAAAAGGAAGGATTCAATCGAACAATTTCGAGCGGGAGGCCGTGAAGAGCTTGCCCAAAAGGAGGAAGCAGAATTAAAAATATTGATGAATTATTTACCCAATCAATTGTCTGAAGATGAAATCAAAAAAGAAGTTGAAAGGTTGGGAAAAGAAATAGGTGCGAAAAGTAAAGAAGATTTTCCTAAATTAATGCCGCTTGTTATGAAGGAACTTAAAGGTAAAGCAGACGGCAAAATTGTTAAAAGTATTGTTGAAAGGTATTTAACAGTAAGTTGAATGCTCTTGATATAATAATTATTGCATTAATTCTCATCGGGTTCGTTCTTGGGTATAAAGACGGATTTATTAGAAAATTAATAGGATTGATAGGTTTTGCATTAGCTATCTTTCTTGCTATAAGATACTCCGATTTTTTTGGTTCTTTAATAGAACAATTCTTCGGAATGGATATTTATATGGCCGAGATCGTCGGAGGTGTTTTTGTCTTTACAGTTACAATTATTGTATCTGCGATTTTAAAACGTTTAATTCATCCTTTCGATAAAGTGAATAATTTTACAAACCAGCTTATCGGTGGAATCGTAGGTGGAATTCAAATATTATACTTTACAAGCGCCCTGCTTTTGATTCTGCATATTTTTAATGTTCCTAATAATCAAGCTTCAAAATCTTCATTCTTATATTCAAAAGTGTATAATATCCTGCCCGTAACTATAGATTATCTAAGCAATTATGCTCAGCAGCCTAAAGATATTATTAAGGATTATATTAACCGGAAAGATTCGATTTGATGATAAACGAGTTCGTTCTTGAAAAACTGGAATTCAACAATGTATTAAATTATATATCAAGATATGCAATAACGGAAAACGGAAGATTACAAGTTCTATCCCTCTTTCCTCTTACCGAACACGAAATAATTCTTACGGAAGGTGAATTAGTTACGGAGGCAAAAAACATCCTGATTAAGCAAACTCCGCCACCGCTTGCTTATATTCCCAACCTTGAAGAATCGCTTGCAAAATCTGTAATTGAAGGAGCGATTCTCGATCAGAAAAAGATACTGGAAATATTAAATCTTGCATCATCTTCGCGGAACCTTGCCGGTTTTATTAAATCCAATCTCGATATTGCTCCTTCATATCGGGGCATAATACAAAGACTTTTTATTGATAAAATTTTTGAACATAATATCAGCAGGGTGATCGATGAAAACGGAGAAGTTAAAGAAAATGCTAGCGCCAAGCTTTCTGAAATTAGAAAAGAAATAAAATCCAAACAATCCGAATTAATAAAATCGGTAAATAAGATTATTAAAGCCTTAAGCGATAAGGATATCATTAGAGAAGATTATTTAACTCTTCGCGACGGCAGAATAGTAATCCCGGTTAAAGTCGAACATAAAAGGCATCTGCGAGGATTTATTCATTCGGAATCTTCAACCGGCCAGACTGTTTATATTGAACCTGAAGAAACACTTGAATTAAATAATGAAATTGTTTCTTTATCTTTTGCCGAAAAAAGAGAAATAGAAAGGCTGCTTAAAGAACTTACTAAATTAATCGGTAATGTATCTGCCGAATTAAAAAGAAGCCTACAAGCCGTCTCTTATATTGATTCACTGTTTGCAAGGGCAAAATATTCTGTCGAAATAATAGGTTCATTTCCTCTCATTGATAATAAAAAGCCTTTTCACATTATCGATGGCCGTCATCCGCTTTTGTTTAAAAAATTCGGCAGGGATGCTACTGTTCCCCTAAACCTTGAAATAAACAAAAATATTGTAATAATAATTACAGGCCCTAATACGGGGGGGAAAACAGTTGTATTAAAAACCGTAGGGCTTCTTGCTTTAATGGTTCAAAGCGGTTTGCATATTCCAGTTCATCCTGATTCAAATTTTAGATTCTTTAATAATTTTATGCTGGATATCGGGGATGAACAATCAATCGAATCTGATCTTTCAACCTTTAGCTCTCATCTTTCGAACATTAAAAGTATTTTAAAAGAAGCTGATGAAAATTCGCTTGTTCTGCTTGATGAAATCGGTACCGGAACAGATCCTGCGGAAGGCTCGGCTTTGGCAATTGCTGTGCTGGTTTCTCTCCGGGATAAAAAATCTTCAGTTTTAGCTACGACACATCATGGTAATTTAAAATTGGTTGCAAATGAACTTGAAGGCTTTGAGAATGCAGCAATGGAATTTGATAATGAAAATCTCCGGCCTACTTATAAATTTAAACAAGGAATTCCCGGTTCAAGTTATGCTTTCGAAATTGCCAAAAGAATCGGACTTGAGGATGAATTTATAAATACAGCTAAAAATTATCTCGACGTAGATAAACACCAGATTGAAAAATTCCTGGTTGAGATTGAAGCAAAATCGAAAAGACTTGAAGAAAAATTAAAAAGTGCGGAGATAGAAAACTCAAGATTATCAGGACTTACAAATCTCTACAAACAAAATCTTGAGAAGCTTGAAAAGGAAAAAAAGGAAATATTAAAGCAAACCAAAGATAAAGCCGAATTGTATCTTCGGGATATAAATAAGAAATTTGAGAATATGATAAAAGAAATTAAAGAAACTAATGCCAGCAAGGAATCTATTAAAAATTCTCAAAATATTATAAGGGAATTAAAAGAAAAAAATAAAGATTTATATACCGAAACTATTGACTTAAGCAGTAATTTGCCTAATTTTAGGATTGGTGATTTTGCCGGAATAAAAAATACTCAAACAACCGGTATTATTTCGGAAATAGACAGCGATAAAAATAAAGCTGTTTTAAAAGTCGGTTCATTAAGGATGCAAGTAAAATTGGATGAACTTGTTCCTTCAAAAAAAGTAAAGGAAAAAGTTCCGGAAGAAACTTTGATAGATTATTTTTCTTCCGATGCAAAATTAAGATTGGATATACGTGGTGAAAAACCTGAAGAAGCGGAATTTGAAGTAGTGAAATTTTTAGACAGCGCATATTCCGGCGGTTTGGAAAGAGTTGAAATTCTGCACGGAAAAGGAACCGGCGCATTAAAGAAAATGGTGAAAAACATTTTGAAGCAGTACGAAAATGTTAAAAATTTTTATTATGCCCCAATTGAACTCGGTGGTGAAGGAATTACTATTGTAGAACTAAAATGAAGTTAAATTGTTCAAAAAAATTTTAATTGCCAACAGGGGCGAGATAGCAGTAAGGATAATCAGAGCATGTAAGGAGTTAGAAATTCCTTGTGCGGCAATTTATTCCGAAGCCGACAAAACAGCCCTTCATACAAGATTTGCCGATGAATCGTATCTAATAGGCGGAGCCCCTTCGGCCGAATCCTATCTTAACAAAGAAAAAATTATAAATCTTGCAAAAAAAATCGGTGCGGATGCAATTCATCCCGGTTACGGATTTTTCTCAGAAAATTCTTTTTTTATAAAAACTTGCGAAGATGAAAAGATAACATTCATTGGCCCGGGTTCCAATTCAGTTTCTATGATGGGAAGTAAAACCGCCGCAAGAAAATTAATGACCGAACATAACGTTCCGATTGTTCCCGGTACAACCGAACCTGTTAAAAATCTGAAAGAAGGATTAAAGATTGCAGAGAAAGTCGGTTACCCTATTTTATTGAAAGCATCTGCAGGCGGTGGCGGAAAAGGAATGAGGAAAATTCAAAGTGCGGAAGAATTCGAATCGGCTTTTGACTCTACACGAAGAGAAGCTTTAAAAGCATTTGCCGATGATTCAGTTTATATCGAGAAATTTATCGAAAATCCTAAACATATCGAAGTTCAGATAATTGCGGATAAATTTGGAAATTATGCACACTTATTCGAAAGAGAATGTTCAATCCAGAGACGGCATCAAAAAATTATTGAAGAAGCTCCTTCCTATTTTGTAGATGAAGAAACCCGCCAAAAAATTACAACCGCTGCAATAAACGCAGCAAAAGCTTGTAATTACGTCAACGCAGGGACAATTGAATTTTTAATGGATAAAAACAAAAACTTCTACTTTCTTGAAATGAATACCCGTTTGCAGGTTGAACACCCTGTAACCGAATTCATTTCAGGCATTGATCTTGTTAAAGAACAAATATCCATTGCGGCGGGAAATAAGTTATCTTTTTCACAAAAAGATTTAAAAATTCATGGACATGCGGTTGAATGCAGAATTTATGCTGAAGATCCTTCAGATAATTTTTTACCTTCAACAGGATATATATCAGAATACCGCGAACCATCAGGACCGGGTGTAAGAGTTGATTCCGGTTTTGGTTTAGGCTCAACAATTTCCATTCACTATGATCCGATGATTTCAAAATTAGTGTGCTGGGCCGGCGATCGTAAATCAGCAATCAATCGAATGCTTAGAGCACTTTCTGAATATAATATTGCCGGGCTTGTTCATAACATATCTTTTTTAGGCACTGTATTGAAAACCAATGAATTCACAAACGGTACTTTCGACATAAACTTTATTGAAGACAGGCTGTTAAAAAATATTCAAACCGGTGCTCAGGAAAAGGTTGAAACAAATCTTGAAGAAGCGGCTTCAATCTTTATTTCACTATTGAAAGAAAGAAACTCCAACAGAAATTTTTCATCCAATCATAAAGATAAATCCTATAATAACTGGATAAAAAAACAATATGAATGAATTTGTTGTAACATTGAATAGCGGTAAAAAAAATGTAAAACTTATTGATGAAAAAAACGTTGAAATTGAAGGTAATAAATTTGAAAGTGAATTGATTCAAGTTTTTGAAGACAATTATTTATTAAAGATTGGTAATAAATTTTTTGAAGTATCTGCGGAAAAAATCGATAATGAAAAATTTGCCGTACTGATAAAAGGTGAAAGGATTGAAGTTGAGGTAAGGAGTCTGCTTAGAGAAAAAGCGTTAAAGCTTTTAGCAAATCACGCATCTGCGCATACTTCAGTTGAAATTAAAGCCCCGATGCCGGGTATGATTTTAAAAATAAAAAAGAATCAGGGTGAAACAATAAATCAGGGAGAAAGTATTCTTATCCTTGAAGCCATGAAAATGGAAAATGAAGTCAGATCCCCGATGTCGGGTAATATTCAAGAAATATTTATAAAAGAAGGAGAGCCAGTAGAGAAAGGGGCAAAACTACTAAAAATTGGACAGTGAGATCAAAAAAGTTTCATATAAAAATTAGCGAAACTTTTATGATTGATATTCAGACCATTACATGGTTTTTAGGTTAAGTTAACCCCTAATAGGTTCTATCCATTAAATATCGTTGTTATAAAAAAATTCTTAAATGGTAAACTAATAAATAATTTATGTTCAATGTTTCCAAAGGAGGTAGCTTGAAAAAACTAATAGTTACAATAAGCGTTATAATTGTGCTTAGTTTTACACAATTACTTGCAGGCGGATTCCAGCTCAACGAACATGGAGCCAGAGCAATGGCAATGGGTGGTGCGTTCACGGCTGTTTCGAATGATCCTTCGGCAATCTATTTTAACGGGGCCGGTATTCTTCAACTAAATGGGACTCACTTCATGCTTGGGACAACATTGATTGCTCCTGTGTCAAGTTTCAGAGGAGTTTATCCTTCAATAACTGAATACGATACTAAAAAACAAAATTTTTTCCCTTCGCAATTTTTTGTAACTCACAGGCTGAATGAGGATTGGGCAATCGGATTAGGTTTCACCAGTCCGTTTGGTTTAGGAACAGAATGGCCTGATAACTGGGTGGGCAGATATTTGGCGATTGAGACAAGTCTTAATGTATTTACGATTTCTCCGATCGTTTCTTATAAAATAACTGATAATCTTTTTGCAAGTGCGGGATTAGTTTATAGTTTTGCAAATGTTAAAATTACTCAAAAGTCTTCGCAAGCTCCCTTTGCAGGTGATGCTTTTACAACTCTTGATGGAAAAGATAATTCTGCTTTCGGATATAATCTTGGAGTAATGTATAAACCTGTTGAAAAATTATCTTTAGGAGTTTCTTTCCACAGTCAATTGAAATATAAATTCAAAGGAACAGCGACGACAACCGGTGCACCGCAATTAGCTTCAATGCTTCCCAGCGGAGACGTTACTGCCGATTTAACTGCCCCGTTTAATTTTGCTGTCGGTGTTGCTTATGATTTCTTGCCTGAGTTAAAAGTTAGTGCCGATTTTCAGTACGTTGGATGGTCTAGCTACGATACTTTAAAAGTAGATTTTACCAATCCGAACTTTAAGGATATTGCCAGTCCGAGAAATTATGATAATTCGTATATTTTGAGGTTGGGTGCAGAATATAAGCTCATGCCTGAATTAACGGTATTGGGCGGAATTTATTTCGATAAAAGCCCTGTAAAGCCTGAATATGTTAACCCATCTTTGCCGGATGCAAACAGGCTTGGATTCAGCATTGGTTTGGACTATAAGATAATCAAAAACTTAAATGTCAGCGCTTCCTATTTGTTCATAAGATCAAGCCAGTTAACGGTTGATAATTCAATGGAATATTATACACCAGGAAATGCTCCATTTAACGGCACTTATAATTCTTATGCAAATCTTGCTTCTCTAAGTTTTTACTATAGTTTATAATTTAGATGAGGAAATTTTAATATGAAAAAGATTTTTAATTTAATACTAACATTGTGTATTTCTATCCTGATATTTTCAGGATGTCAGGATAAGACTGATTTAACCGCACCAACAACAAGTCCCAAAAGCGGTAATGCAGATTTAACAAGGTTTGTTACGATTGGTAACAGCTTAACCGCGGGTTACCAATCTGCTGCACTTTATGAGAGTGCACAGAAATATTCTTTTGGTAATTTAATTGCTCAGCAGGTAGGGACAACCTTTGAACAACCTTTAATGGGAGATCCTGGATTAGGCGGAAGAATTGAAATACAATCTCTTGATCTTTCTACCGGTCAGGTTAGCTTTAAGTATGATCCAAGTGTTCTGGATCCTCTGAATTTAAATTATCAGGCACCATATAATAATTTAGGAGTTCCAGGAGCATTATTGTACGATGTCCTAAATGCACATGATTCTACTGACTGTGCTTCTGCATTATTTGGCAATTCACCGAATCCATTATTCAATTTAATACTTAGAGGTATCGGAACACAATTTCAAGAAGCTAAATTACTGCATCCGACTTTTGTAACTTTATGGATTGGCAACAATGATGTTCTTGGTTTTGCTGCGAGCGGCGGTGTTGCTCCTGCAGCACCGACACCTGCAGGTCAATTTCAAGCTCTTTATACTCAACTTGCCGATAGTATTGCTTCACTTGGTGCTAATGTCGTAGTTGCAAATATTCCTAATGTAACAGCGATACCATATTTTACAACGGTTGGTCCAATCGTAGCAAAAGAAGTTCCCTGGCCATTACTGCAGTTTCTAGGATTACCGGGACTTTGTTATCAAAAACATGGAGAGACTATTGGTTCGGGGTTTGCAGATTCTACTGCTCTAGCTAAAGATTCGGTTCTTATTATTTTGCCTGCATCAAATTATGCCGCTTATATAGGTGATACCACAGGTACTTTTGATAATATTTATTATAAAGGTAATATTCCCCCAGGAATAGATCCAAGTAAACCTTTGGGTTTTCATCCGCAAAATCCGATTCCCGATGGTTTAGTACTTGACCGGGGTGAAATTGCTGATGCATTAAATGCTACAGCAGCATATAATACCATTATTCAAACATTGGCAGGCAATTTTAATTTCGGAGTAGTAAATATCAATCAAATCTTTGACTATATAAGATCGAAAGACTTTACAGGTGGTGTAGTCTATAACGGTGTGAGATTTACAACTACATTTATTCAGGGCGGGTTATTCAGCCTTGATGGAGTACATCCGACAAGCCAGGGGCAGGCTATTATTGCAAATGAATTTATCAAAATTATAAATTCAAAATTCGGTGCAAGTATTCCGTTAATAAATGTATCTACAATTCCCGGCAGTATTCTGCTTGGAAAAAGAGCAGCATTTCCCGGAAATAAGCTACCGTATTTTGAACCGGGTACTTTTAAACATCTATTTTATTAATCTCTTAGGGATGGGAAACCATCCCTTTTTAATTTACTGCCGGAGATGTTAAATTTTGGTTAATGCCGGTTTTTAATAATTTGTGAGATGAATGAAGACTTACATCTCACTTATGATTATTTAAAAACTATTTGTATACCTTTAAAGGTTAAATATTTTTCTTTTATAATGGGAAAATACTTTATGAAGAAAAAAACTATTCTTCAGGCTTTACCTTTTTTATTTTTTGTATTCTTAGCCGGTTGTTCTTCTTCAAACGAGGTTAAAAACGAAAGCAGCAATGATTCCGGCAGCGTTTATGTTTTCGATAAAATTCCTTCGGATACAACTATAAATTATTCCGAACCAAAAGGATTTCCTCCTTTTAATTCCAAATATTACGTCGTTCAAATTGGAGCATTTACTACAAAAGATAATGCCGAGAAGTTTGCTGAAAAAAGTCAGGTAATTATTGAGCATAAAGTAGATATAAGCTTTAATCCTCAAACTAAATTTTATGTTGTACAATTGGTCCCATCTTACAAAAGCCGGAGCGAGGCGGAAAAAATGAGGGATACGTTATGGCAAATGAAGGGTTATAAAGATGCCTGGATACTAACAGTCAATAAATGATAACTCCTTAAGCCGGCAAAAGAATTTATTAGTAAAATTACTTTCATGAAAGCAACCGATCAATAGTCCAAAATTAATTTACTGGTTTTGAATATTGGATTTCTAAAATTCTCCAATTTCTTTTAGGATAGAAACTTAGTCGTTCTAAGATAAATTCTTGCAAAGAAAAACACATTTATCTATATTTACAAGCTTAATTTAAATAAAATTCTGCCGGGGTGGCGGAATTGGTAGACGCACAGGACTTAAAATCCTGTGGGTGTTTACACCCGTGCCGGTTCGAGTCCGGCCCTCGGTACCCAGCAAAAGAAATTTTGCAATTGACAATTTCAGATGAACAATTAATAACCTTTAATTGTTCATTTTTAATTATTTGTTGTTAATTGACCCAGGGCTCTTAGCTCAGTTGGTTAGAGTGTCTGCTTGACGTGCAGAAGGTCAAAGGTTCGAATCCTTTAGAGCCCACTTGATTCGGAGAGTTCTCCGATTTTTTTTGTTAAAGGAAAAAATGGAAAAAATTAAAATAACATTTCCCGACGGCAGCGTAAAAGAATTTGATAAGGGTGCAACCGGTTATCAAATTGCCGAATCTATTTCGCAGAGGTTGGCACAGGATGCTCTTGCTGTCGAAGTTGACGGAAATGTTAAAGATATAAGAGTTCCAATTAATAATAACTCCTCTGTAAAATTTTTAACCTTTAATGATGACAAAGGCAAAGAAGTTTATTGGCATTCTACTTCTCATTTAATGGCTCATGCAATTCAGGAACTTCACCCGGAAGCTAAATTCGGAGTTGGGCCTGCTATTGAATCGGGTTTTTACTACGATATAGATATCGATACTCAATTAACCGAAAGTGATCTTGCGGTAATTGAAAAAAAGATGGAAGAAATTTCGAAGCAAGATAATCCGTTTGTTAGGCAGGATCTTCCTAAGAGCGAGGCTGTTTCTTTTTTTAAAGAAAAAGGAGATAATTACAAACTCGAAATTCTTTCAGAGATAAATGAGGATCACGAAGATATAAGCATTTATAAAGAAGGTAATTTCATCGATTTATGCAGAGGCCCGCACCTTCCATCAACCGGGAAAATAAAATACATTAAATTAATGAACATCTCCGGTTCATATTGGAGAGGAGATGAACATAATAAGCAGCTTCAAAGAATTTACGGCATATCTTTTCCTAAAAAGAAAATGCTTGACGAGTATCTGCTGAAATTAGAAGAAGCAAAAAAACGCGATCATAGGAAACTTGGCAAAGAGCTGGAAATATTTTTAATTACTCCGGCTGTCGGAACCGGGCTTCCGATTTGGCTTCCGAAAGGAACAATTCTTCGCGAAACTCTTGAAAATTATTTAAGAGAAGAACAGAGAAAAAGAGGATATTTGCCGGTAATTACACCTCATATCGGGAATATAAATTTATACAAAACAAGCGGTCATTATCCGTATTATAAAGAGAGTCAATTTCCCCCTTTAAAGCTTGAAGAAGGTAAAGAAGAATATTTATTGAAACCGATGAATTGTCCTCATCATTTTCAAATTTATCTATCGAAACCGAGGAGTTACAGGGATCTTCCAATCCGTTATGCTGAATTTGGGACAGTCTATCGTTATGAACAATCAGGCGAATTAAACGGATTAACTCGTGTTCGTTCTTTTGCAGTTGACGATTCTCATATATTTGTAAGGCAGGATCAACTCAAAGATGAAGTTTGCAACGTAATCGAATTAATCCAGGTTGTTTTCGATCAGATGGGATTTAAAGATTTTGAAACCCAACTATCATTTAGGGATGATAACTTAGAAAAATACGGCGGCGATATTTCTCTTTGGGATAAAGCACAAAAAGAACTGGTTGAAGCAGCGGATAAAATGAAATTGAAATATGTTATAAAAGACGGGGAAGCTGCTTTCTACGGCCCTAAAATTGATTTTATGGTTAAAGATGCTCTCGGAAGAAGATGGCAATTGGGCACTGTACAGATTGATTACGTTATGCCTGAAAGATTCAATCTGGAATTTACGGGAAGCGACGGTCAAAAACACAGGCCTGTTGTTATTCACCGGGCACCGTTCGGTTCGATGGAAAGATTTATCGGCGTTCTAATCGAACATTTTGCAGGTGAATTTCCGCTCTGGCTTGCGCCTGTTCAATGTGCTGTATTACCAATTTCTCAAAATTATTTTGAATATGCAAAGCTGGTCAATGCAGAATTATTGAAGAAGAAAATAAGAACTGAGTTTGATGATAGAAATGAAAAAGTCGGATTTAAAATTAGAGACTGGGAAACTAAGAAAGTAAAGTACATGGTTATTTTAGGAGATAAAGAAGAAAAAGCAAATAATATTTCTGTTAGACAGCACAAAACGGGAGATTTAGGTTCTTTATCTTTAGATGAATTTGTTAGTAAACTTCAGAACGAAATTAAAAACAAAATTTAATTAACATTTAGGGAGGCATATATCGCTCAGAAAGAAGATGTAAAGGTTAATGAAGACATCAAAGCTTCGAAAGTTAGAGTAATTGATATTGATGGTTCACAAATCGGTATAGTTTCTGTTAAAGAAGCATTAAAAGTTGCAGCAGAAAGAGGAATGGATCTCGTTGAAATTGCGCCGCAAGCTCAGCCGCCGGTTTGTAAAATTATAGATTTCGGAAAATTTAAGTATGAACAGCAAAAAAGAGAAAAGATACAGAGAAAACATCAGCAAATTTCTCAGCTTAAAGAAATACGACTTCATCCTAATACAGATGTCCATGATTTTGACTTTAAAGTTAAACATGCAGTAAATTTTTTAGAGGAAGGAAATAAAGTAAAAGTAGTCGTGATTTTTAAAGGTAGGGAAATGGCCTACACGGAGCAGGGCGAAGAGCTAATAAATAAATTTGTTGAAAATGTGGAAGATATTGCTAAAGTAGAAGCGCCCCCTAAAATGGAAGGCAGAAATATGATAGTAATTCTAGTGCCGCAAGTAAAGACAAAAACAAAAAAAATAAAATCGGGTAATTGATATGCCAAAAATGAAAAGTAACAGAGGTGCCGCTAAAACATTTAAGCACACTGCCTCAGGTAAACTTAAAAGGACTCATGCTTACAAGAGTCACATTCTGACTTCAAAATCAAGGAAGAGAAAAAGAAACTTAAGACATTCTACCCTGGTTTCGAAAGCGGATTCCAAAAGAGTTAATATAATGATTCAATAACGAAAAGGATTGAAAAATGCCGAGATCTAAAAATCATGTAGCATCCAAAAAAAGACGTAAAAAAATCCTTGATGAAGCTAAAGGCTACTGGGGTGCAAGAAGTAAAGTTTTTACGGTTGCAAAAAACAGCGTTGAAAAAGGATGGCTGCACGCATACAGAGATAGAAAATTAAAGAAGAGAGAATTCAGGCAGCTTTGGATTGTAAGAATAAATGCCGCTGCAAGAACAAACGGCACAACATATTCAAAATTAATCCACTCGCTTAGCACTAAGGGAGTTTCGATGAATAGAAAAATTCTTGCAAGCCTTGCTGTTGAAAATCCATCCGCTTTTGCGGATATTGTTAAGTTTGCATCTAATTAATTTTAACTGCCCTCTACGAAGTAATTTTTTTATTATTTTCGTGAGGGTATTATTTTAAATAATTCTACGGATTCAAATGCTGGATGATAAGATTAAAAATATCCGGGAGAAATTTTTTCAAGAGATTTCTAAAGTTAACGATGCAAAAAACCTCGAAGAAATTAGGATAAAGTATTTAAGCAGGAACGGAATTGTTACAAGAATTTTCGATGAGTTAAAAAATGTCTCCAGGGAGGGAAAACCGGTACTCGGAAAATTACTTAACAACCTGCGCACCGATATTACCGAAAAGTTCAACGAGGTAAAAACAAATATTGAAGTTCCTTCCACCAAAAAAGCGTTAATCGATCTTACGCTGCCGGGCTATGCTAAACAAACCGGTAGTAAGCATATCCTCACTCAAACTCTCGACGAGGTGAAAAGAATATTCAAAGGAATGGGCTTTTCCGTTTCTGAAGGACCGGAACTCGAATCCGATTATAATAACTTTGAAGCATTAAATTTTGAAGAAGATCATCCTGCAAGGGATATGCAGGATACCTTTTTCGTTAGCGATAAATTTGTACTTCGAACTCACACTTCACCTGTACAAATACGGGTTATGCAAAAATCAAAACCGCCGATCAGAACAATTATGCCGGGAAGAGTTTATAGGAATGAAGCGATAAATGCAAGAAGCTATTGCATGTTCCACCAGGTTGAAGGATTGTGTGTCGATGAGGATATAACCTTTGCCGAGCTTAAAGGGACGCTGGTTTCATTTGCGCAGCAATTTTATGGAGAGGACAGCAAGTATCGTTTTCGGTCAAGCTTTTTCCCGTTTACTGAACCGAGTGCGGAGATGGATATCTCATGTTTTCTTTGTAAAGGGAAAGGATGCCGCGTCTGTAAATACACGGGCTGGCTGGAAATTTTAGGATGCGGTATGGTTGATCCGAATGTATTTATAAATATAGGCTATGATCCAGAAAAATATACCGGGTATGCATTCGGAATGGGAATTGAGAGAATAGGTTTGATGAAATATGGAATAAATGATATCCGCGCATATTTTGATAATGATTACAGATTCTTAAAACAGTTTTAACAGGGAGAAAGTAAATTGAAAGTATCATTAAACTGGCTTAAAGAATATGTTGATCTAAAATCAATTCCTGTTGGTGAAATAATTTCTAAACTGACGATGTGCGGACTTGAAGTTGAAGATTATATAGATCAAAACGAATTGTATAAGAATTTTGTAGTTGGCTTTGTAAAGGAAAAGAAGAAGCATCCAAACGCTGATAAGCTTTCATTATGTATTGTTAGTGACGGGAAAAAGGATTACCAGGTAATTTGCGGCGCACCAAACGTCGATTCAAACCAGAAAGTTGTTTTTGCTCTTGAGGGTTCGATTATTCCCAAAGGAAAAATGAAACTCAAGAAAGCAAAAATCAGAGGGGTTGAATCGAACGGAATGATTTGTTCCGAGGCTGAACTTGAGATAAGCGATAATCATGAAGGGATCATGATTTTAGGAGAAAATAATGAAATTGGGCAGCCTATTTCGCAGGCGCTTGGCCTCGATGATGTCATCATGGAAATTGCAATTACACCAAACAGGCCCGATGCTCTTTCCCATATCGGCGTAGCCAGGGATTTAGCTGCAATATTTAACCTTGAATTAAAATATCCTGAAATAAATATAAATGAAACTGAAAGCAGCATAAATAATTTTGCTTCAATTGAGGTAAAAGATAATATCAACTGTCCGAGATACACATCAAGAGTCATCACAGAAATAAAAATTGCGGAATCTCCTGTTTGGCTAAAAAAGAAAATTACAAGCATTGGGCTGCGGCCGATAAATAATGTTGTCGATATAACGAATTTTGTTATGTATGAATGCGGCCAGCCTCTACATGCATTTGATCTCAATTTATTAAACGATAATAAAATTATCGTCGACTCTACAAAGAGTGAAATAACTTTTACTACACTGGATTCAAAAGAAAGAAAATTGCCGACAGGAACTTTAATGATAAATGACGGCAAAGGACCGGTTGCTGTTGCCGGAGTTATGGGAGGTGAAAATTCGGAAATAAGTAATGAGACTAAAAATGTATTAATTGAAAGTGCAAACTTTAATAGAAAAAGTATTCGAAAAACTTCAAGGACACTCGGCCTTTCGACTGATTCATCCTACAGGTTTGAAAGAAGCGTCGATCCCAACTATACTTTATATGCAGCCGATCGTGCCGCACAGCTTATCGAAGAATTAGCTCACGGTAAAATATGCGAAGGAGTCATTGATGTTTACCCTGATAAAATTCAGAATAATGAAGTAAAATTCAGGTTCGCTAGGTTGGAAAAATTGTTGGGATATAATGTCGACAAAAAGAAAGTTCATGACATTTTTAGCAAGCTTGGTTTTGATTTAATTTCCGATGCACAGGATGAAATGATACTTTCTGTTCCTACTTACCGGCCCGATATTGAAAGGGAAATTGATCTTATAGAAGAAGTCGCAAGAATTTATGGATACGATAACATTCCTACCGTTCCTAAAATAAATATTACACTCGGTCATAAATATGATGAAGCCTCATATATTGATAAAATCAGAGAGATAAGTGTTTCATTAGGATTTTACGAAATGATCAACAATCCACTGCAGGGAGAAAAATTAGCATCGATGACAGGTAAACCTATTAAGCTGCTTAATCCTCAAAGTGTTGATATGTCGTATCTCAGGACTTCATTAATCCCCGGCGCTCTTTCTGTAATTAAAAGGAATATAAATGTTGGTGAAAAAGATTTACTTCTATTCGAAACGGGAAATATTTTCGAATCAAAAACTGAAAAACCAATCTCTTCTTTTGATGATTTTGAAGAAAAACAAAATTTAATTTTAATTGCTACCGGCAAATTAAATGATAAAACATGGAATCAACCTGAGAAATTTATTGATTTTTACGATCTCAAAGGTTTGGTTAATAACTTTATTACTAAGATTTCGCTTGACAATGTTTTAAATGATGTTTATTATAACGATGTCGAAAGTATATTTGATTATGTTCTTATAAAACAAACAGGAAAAACGGAAGCCGGCAGAGGCGGAAAGATAAATAAAAAGATACTTAATGAATTTGAAATCGATCAGAATGTTTATTGTTTTGTTTTTGACATTGATGTATTAAAAAATATTAAAACTAAACCTGTAATTTATCGCGAGCCTCTAAAATTTCCCAAAGCAATCAGAGACTTCGCATTCATATTTGATAAAGAGATAAGTTTCCAGGAAGTTTTCGATTTTATTAAAGCTGAAGGTTCGACAATATTAAAAAACGTATCTATCTTTGATTTGTTTGAAAATGAATCATTAGGTAAAAATAAAAAAAGTATGGCTTTCACTTTGGAATTTTATTCGGAAGACCGTACACTGAACGAGGAGGAAGTAGAGCAGGAATTTAATAAATTAATTTCTGCGGTTACTAAAAAGTTCAATGCAAAACTTCGAGGATAAAATGGCAGAACAATTATCCAAATCAGATATTCTTATACAAGACCTTGGTGATATATACCAGCAGGCAGCTATCATGCTGAACAAGCTGAAGGATGTTTCAGCACAAAATACGGAATTAGAAAATGCACTTAAAAGTGTAAATGAAGAAAAAGAGGTTTTAATAATCAAAATAGAAGAATTGGAAGGCGAAATAGTTAGGCTAAAAGAAGAGTGTGAAAAAATTGCAAAAAATTCATTAAATTTAGAGGAGAGAGAGACTTTAAGATTTAAAATTCAGGATTTAATTTCCCGGATTGATTATCACCTGTCTTCCGATAGGTGAATCTGTTTGCGGCTGTAAAGTCCGGCTGCCTTCAGATATATTTTAGTTCCTAAACTTTTTGATAGTTTGATGGTAACGACATAAATGATAGATAAAAAGAAGCTGAAAATAAAAATATTCGACAAAGAATATTCCTTATTGGTGGAAAATGAAGAAATAGCAAGAGAGCTTGCTATTTATGTGAATAAAGTAATGGAAGAAACCAAAGAAGAACTTCCTGAACAATCTGCTCAGACCATAGCTACAATTGCATGTTTAAATATAGCCTATGACTTGTTTTTAGAGAAGAATAAAAATAAAGAGCTATTGATTCAAGCCTCTGATAAGATAAAGAAACTGAAGCTTCTATTAAATGAACCGAAAATGTCTGACCCATCTTAAATGAGTTAAATTTCCGCTCTGCCGATCCTCGTACAAATGAAAAACTAACTCTTAACCAATAGGGAGTTTGGCTTTCGGCGCCTATTACAGGCCTCATTCCGTTACGGCGGAATTTCGGGTTTACCGGACAGAGGAAGCAAGAAGCGTTCGGGCAAGTTCCCACTGTGATTATTTAAGGTTTTTCTGGTATGTAGTGATCGACAGAACGGTTATTAATTTGATAATCCCTACAATGGAGGTAAGATGGATGAACTACTGTTAATTCCTATGATTATTATTCTTGTCGCGATTTTCTTTTACCTGGGATGGTTAGTCAATTCGAAGCTGGGGAAAAAAAGTATTGTTTCTGCTGAAGAAAGAGCAAAACAAATTGTAACCGACGCCCAGAAGGAAGCTAACAATATTAAAAGAGAAAAATTATTGGAAGTGAAAGATGAATGGTATAAAAAGAAAGTAGAATTCGACACTGAAGTAAATCAAAAAAGACAAAAGCTGCAAAACCTTGAAAAACTGCTTATATCACGAGAGGAAAACAGCGAGAAAAAATTTGAACTGGTTCAAAAGAAAGAAAAAGAAAATAAGCAAAAAGAGAAATCGCTTCAAGATCAAAAGTCTCATTTAGAAGCTAAATTTTTAGAGCTTCAAAAAGCCGAAGCCGAACAAAACCAAAAATTGGAAAAAATTTCTGGTTTAACCTCGGAAGAAGCTAAACAAATGCTTATCAATAATATGGAAAGCAATGCAAAGAAGGAAGCTTCAACGCTGATTAAGGATATTCTCGACCAGGCTAAAAATCAGGCTAAAAAAGACGCACAAAAAATTATTGTCCAAGCTATTCAAAGAACTGCTGCTGACCATTCGATAGAATCGACTGTTTCTGTTGTTCAAATTCAGAATGATGAAATGAAGGGCAGGATAATTGGTAAAGAAGGAAGAAATATCCGTTCATTTGAAGCTTCTACAGGCGTTGATGTTATTGTTGATGATACACCGGAAGCAGTTATACTTTCATCTTTCGATCAGTATAGAAGAGAGATAGCAAGAATTGCATTGGAAAGATTGATTGTTGACGGAAGAATTCATCCTGCAAGAATTGAGGAAGTTGTTGAAAAAGTCCGCCAGGAGCTTGATGAGGAAATTATAAAGGAAGGCGAGAATACGGTTTTACAATTAGGCATTCACAACATGCATCCCGAATTAATAAAACATATCGGTAAGATGAAATATCGATCGAGCTACGGGCAAAATCTTTTACAGCACAGCATAGAAGTTGCATATTTAACAGGCATAATGGCAGCCGAACTCGATATGGATACCAACCTTGCTAAAAGAGCAGGTTTGCTTCATGATATTGGAAAAACCGTTGATAAAAGTATGGAAGGGCCGCACGCACTGTTAGGATATGAATTAACTAAAAAATTCAAGGAACATCCTATTGTCTGCAATGCAGTCGGCTCACATCATGAAGACATTGAAATGGAACATCCGATTGCACCATTAGTCCAGGCTGCCGATGCAATAAGCGGTGCACGTCCCGGTGCAAGGAGAGAACCACTCGAAAGTTATGTTAAACGGCTTGAAACTCTTGAAGCTCTTGCTAAATCTTTCGAAGGAGTTGCAAAAACTTATGCAATTCAGGCCGGAAGAGAAATAAGAGTTGTAGTTGAACAAGATAAAATTGATGATATTGTTGCAGATAAACTGGCTCACGATATTTCTACAAAAATTGAAGAAGAAATGGAGTACCCCGGACAAATTAAAGTCACCGTAATTAGAGAGGTGAGAAAAATATCTTTTGCAAGATAACATTATGTCCCGGAATTTATTTAAACTTAACCCAATAAATTCCGGGCATTTCTATTTTAAATTGCTAAAAAGACATGACAACGAATAAAAAATTGAAAGTTGCTATTACCGGAAGCATAGGTTCCGGGAAATCGCTATTCTGCAAATACCTCGAGAAATGTAAATATAATGTAATCAGTGCAGATGATACGGCAAAAGAAATTTTAAGCTCAAATGAGATTGTTAAGAAAAAAATAATAAGAGAATTTGGTGAAGAATCCTACTTAAAAGGAGAATTGAACAAAATATTTTTAGCGGAAAAAGTTTTTTCAAATCCTGAAAATGTTGAAAAGATAAATTCGATTGTCCATCCTGAAACAATAAAAAAAATTGGAAATATGATGGACAAAATATTATTGAAAGAAAAAATTGTTTTTGTTGAAGCAGCTCTAATTTATGAAGCAAATATGGAAGAACTTTTTGACTATGTGGTTTTAATTACTGCAAATGAACAAATTAGGAAAGAAAGAAAAATTAAAAACAGCAATTTCACTGAAGAAGAATTTATTAAAAGAAATTTAAACCAAATAAAAGATGTGGAAAAGAAAAAAAGAGCGGACTTTGTTTTTGAAAATAATGAGGGAATTAACGAATTAAAACAAAAAGCTGATTTTTTATTGAACATTCTTAATGCCTTATAAAATAATCGTATTTCTTCTCAATACACTTAACCTTATCACTTCTGAATTTTTATTTTTGAATTTTAACTTTTGACTTCTCTTGGGGTTAGTAAAACTTATAAAAGATAGTTAATTTTCTTTATAGTTTTATTGATTTTTTGTTGTTTAATTCTTTTATGGAGAAAATTAAGGTGGAATTTCTAAACAAAATGATAGTTAATGTAACCGAAGTGATGCCGAAACCGGTAGTCGGTTACTTTTCAAAGAGGTATATAGCAGGGGAATTATTACAGGATGGAGTTAATGTAGTAAAAAATTTTAATTCCAGGGGAATATTTGCAACAATGGACGTACTTGGAGAGTCTATTAAAAATAAGGAAGAAGCTGTCGATGCTCAAAACAATGCATTACAAGTATATGAAGCGATAAATAAAAATAAGCTTTTATCAAATGTATCCGTTAAACCGACACAATTAGGATTAAGCATCGATGATGATTTTGCTTATGAAGTTGTCGGGGAACTTGTAAAAAAAGCAAAAGAAATAAATAATTTCCTGAGAATCGATATGGAAGATTCTCCCTACACGGACAAAACTTTTAATTTATATAAAAGATTAAGAAAAGATTATGATAATGTCGGAGTGGTAGTCCAGGCAAAGTTAAGAAGGACATATGACGATGTTGCTGCATTGAAAGATTACAATACGAATTTTAGATTATGTAAAGGAATTTATCTCGAACCCGAACCAATCGCTTACCAGAGTAAGCAGGAAGTAAGGGATAATTATTTAAAAATACTCGAATTGATGTTGAAGAATAATCATTATGTCGGAATAGCAACTCATGATGATTACTTAGTTGAAAATGCATATAAGATGATTAAAGATATGAACATTTCGAAGGATAAATTCGAATTCCAGATGCTGCTTGGTGTAAAAGAAAATTTAAGAGAAAAAATAAATAACGATGGTTACAAAATCAGGATTTATGTTCCTTTCGGAAAAGATTGGTACCCATATTCGATCAGAAGGTTGAAAGAAAATCCTAACATGGCAGGCGATATTGTAAAAAATTTTTTTAGAATGGGTAAATGAACGTTTTAGGAATTGAAAGCTCGTGCGATGAAACATCTGTTGCAATAATAAGAAACGGTGAATTAACTGCAAATTTAATTTCATCTCAGGATTTTCATTCCAAGTACGGCGGCGTTGTTCCTGAATTATCGAGCAGGGCACACCTGCAGATAGTAATTCCGCTGTTAAAAGATGCATTAAAAGAATCCGGGCTTGAGCTAAACCAAATCGATTTATTTTGCGCAACTGCGGGTCCCGGCTTAATCGGAGCTTTGCTTGTAGGATTTACCTTTGCGAAAGGATTGGCCTATTCATTAAAAAAACCTTTTATTGGAGTTAATCATATCGAAGGTCATATTTATTCCGGGTTTTTAATGAAGCAAAAACCTGAATTTCCTTTTCTGGCTCTTGTTGTTTCCGGCGGACATACTTTATTACTAATTGTAAAAAGCTTTAACGAGATTAAAAGGTTAGGTACTACAGTAGATGATGCAGCAGGAGAAGCATTCGATAAAGTTTCAAAAATGCTTGGCTTGGGTTATCCAGGCGGGCCAAAGATTCAGGAAATGTCTAAGAACGGAAACCCGGAAAAAATAAATTTCCCAATTGCTTCTCTTGATCAGCCATATAATTTTTCTTTCAGCGGACTTAAAACATCTGTGTTAAGATATATACAGAAAAATTTTAAACATAAAGGTATTCCCGAAAAAGAAATTCCTGATATTGCTGCATCGTTTCAAAATGCAGTGATCAAAGCTCTAATCGGTAACACAGAAAAAGCTCTTCAAAACTATGATGTTAAGTCAATATCGCTCGTCGGTGGAGTAGCCGCTAATTTAGAATTAAGAAATTCGTTTATTCGTCTTGCAGAGAAATATAATTTAAAATTAATAATTCCTGGACTTGAATATTGCGGTGATAATGCTGCTATGATTGCTTTCCGGGGGACGAAACTTTTTGAAGCGGGCAGAGTTGATTCTTTAAATATGAGCCCTTACCCAGGACTCCCGGATAAACAATTTTCTTAATAATACGAACCGGAATATATTGCAATAATGCAGAATCGAAAAATAAAAATTAGTGATTTGAATGATGCTGAAAAGCTTGAGCTTTTAAAGGAATTAAGATCCGGAATTGATAAAATTGACGAGGATATTGTATCGCTATTAAATAAAAGAACTTTATACTCGATAATGGCGGGAAGAATTAAACATGCATTAAAATTACCACATTACAATCCCGAAAGGGAAAAGAAAATCCGTGAAAAAATTAATAACTATTTAGAAGAACCATTAACAAAAGAATCGTTACAAAGAGTTTATGAAAGAATAATAGATGAATCACGCGCAGTGCAAAAAAACGATATTGAAAAAGGTGACAATTCCCAACTTTCTCTTCCGCCAAAAAAAGTAAAGCTCAAAGAACTCCTGACAAAAAAAGAACTCTTAATTGTAGCCGGTTTTTTTGCAGTGCTGCTTGTTATATTTTTTTACACTTTTTTTACCGCGAATCATTATGCGAAAAAGCCTCCTATTAGATTTGATATTCGGAGAGGGGAAACTTTTGATCAAATAGTAGACAACCTTTATGCAAAACAAATAATACCAAGTAAAAGAAATTTCAGAATTGCAGCGTTTTTATATGGAGCAGAAAAGAAGATACGGGCTGCAAGATATTTCATTCCCAATGATTTAAGCTACCTCGGCTTACTTGATCTTTTTACAACCGGTGAAGCTGAATTCATTAAAAAAGTGAAAGTCCGTTCAGGTTTAACGATAAAGTGGATGGCATGGAGGCTTCACTATGATGCCGGAATTGATTCCGCTAAATTTGTTGAACTGAGTAAGAATAAAAATTTTATCGACTCCCTGGGATTAAAATTTAATACACTTCAAGGTTACCTTTTCCCGGGCAACTATTATTTGTACGAGAACAGCTCGGCAAGAGAAACTATCGACACTATGTACATTCACTTTAAAGAATTTTGGACTGACTCATTAAAAAAGGAAGCAAAACAGTTGGGTTATTCTGTTCATCAGATTTTAACTTTGGCTTCGATAGTTAAAGGAGAAACAGATAATGTTCAGGAAATGCCGAAAATAGCGGGTGTTTATTATAATCGTTTGAAATTAGGGATGAAATTACAAGCCGATCCTACGGTTCAATATTTACAGCCTAACGGATGGAAAAAATTAAATTATAAAGATCTTCAAATTGATTCCCCGTACAATACTTATCTTTACGATGGTCTTCCGCCGGGTCCTATAAATAACCCGGGAAAAAATGCCGTACTTGCAGCATTGTATCCGGATAAAAATAAATTTTTATATTTTGTTGCAGATGGTAAAGGAGGGCACAGATTTGCAAAAACATATAACGAACATTTAAAAAATGTTAGACAATATCGCAGATGGATAAACTCTCAAAAGTAAACTTACTTTTATACCTATTTGTACTACTGTTTTTTTCAAGATGTGCAAACCAACTGCCTCCTGGCGGCGGTCCGGTAGATAAAACTCCCCCGAGAATTGTTAACGTCTATCCTGAAAATGGGACAATTAATTTTAACGACGATCACTTTACGCTTGATTTCTCCGAGTATGTAGATAAAAGAACTGTTAAAGATGCACTCTTTATTTCTCCAGCAATTGAAGGAGAACTCGAAACCGATTGGACCGGCACTTCAGTCGATGTTACTTTTCCCGCAAAGCTGCGAGACAGCACAACCTATATTGTTACGGTCGGATCCGATGTTGTTGATCTAAATAATCACAATCATATGGCTGAAGCTTTTTCCTTTACTTTTTCCACCGGAAACGAGATTGATAAAAGAATGATAAAAGGGAAAGTATACAGCGATAAACCTAGTGGTATTTTAATTTACGCTTATAAAACTACGCTTCACGATACGTTGAATCCTTCAAAGATTAAACCGGATTTTATATCTCAAACCGGCAAAGACGGGTCATTTGCTTTACTTGGTTTATCCGCTGGAATTTACCGTGTGTTTGCAGTTTTGGATCAGTATCGAGATTTACTTTTTCAGCCTGCACAAGATAAAATCGGGATGCCTTTTGAAGATATTTCGTTAGGTGAAAATGATTCTTTATTTACCGGCTTAAATTTTTTCCTGACTGAAGCTGATACTTCGAAACCAAGATTAATAAGTGCCGTGATGACCGATAAAAATCATATCCTTATTAAAGCTACAAAAGACATCGATTCGACTGTAATAAAAGCAGATAATTTTTTTGTTTACGACTCGACTGCTAATAAAAAATATTTCCCTGTTTATGCTTTTAGAGGAAATACAAAACCCGATGTAATGGTTGCTGTAATAACCGATTCTTTAATCGAAAAAAACGAAAATTATTTATTTATAGATACGTTAATTGATAAGTTAGGAAATAAAGAGTTTAATGATAATTCAAGAATAACAGTCAGCGACAGGCCGGATACTACAAAACCGGGAATAATTAAGACCGTCCCTTCAAACAAATCCGGTAATGCGGATATCCGGAATCAAAAATTTATTTTCTATTTTAATGATGCATTCGATTCTGCAAATTCCAAAAAGGGAATTACTTTCAGCGATACTTTAGGGAATAAAGTGCCTTACGGGATAAAATTTATTGATGATGCAACTCTTCAGGTAACTCCGGATATAAAATTAAAGCCAATTACGGATTACATTATAAAACTTCGATTGGATTATTTTAAAGACGCAGCAGGAAATTTCTTCTCAGATTCTACTTACATTTACAAATTTACAACGATTAACGGGCTTGATTTTACAGGTGTGTCTGGCAATGTAATTAATGTAGATCTTAAAAAAAATCCAAAGCTAATGCTTCAAAAAACTTCTAACTCAAGTGTGTATTATGAAACCGGGATAAATAAAAACTCAAAATTTGAATTTAAAAGGGTTGATGCCGGTAAATATTTTTTATGGTGCTACTACGACACCGACAGCAGCAATACTTACACATTTGGCTGGCCTTATCCATTCAAAAAAGCAGAAGAATTTGATTTTTATCCCGATACATTAAATCTGCGAGCTCGATGGACAATTACAGATTTAAATTTTCATTTTAAAAAATAAATCAAACTTTTAGCTTTGCAGTAATAACAGCAATTATTTCATCACTGCTTTCTTGAATTTCATTGAATAAATTTTCGGATTTTTTCAAAAGCTCAACAGCCTGCTGATTGTTCGGTAAAGAAGAACAGTTTATCAAAACATTTAAATACGCACCTTGAGCAGCCGTATATAAAAGAGAAGCAGCGACCCCGGCGTCGGAAACGGAGTTTTGATTTCCTTTACTTGCTACTGTTCTAATAAGCGGCATAACGTTACTGCAGACCGTAACTACCTGTGAAGGAATTGAAGCAGCATGCAATGTTGCGTTTTCAATTTTTTCGGAACGAATTTTTTTATCCTGTTCCGTCTCTTTGGGGAGTTTGAAAGCTTCCATTACTTTATCGAATGCCTCATTATCATCGCCGGCTAACTGAATAAAATTATTTTCAAAGCTCTGCAATTGAAATGAAACATCTTTTATTTCTTCTTCAACTTCCGCATACTTCTTCTTGCCAACGGTTAGATTACAAACCATAATACCAAGGCTGCAAGCCATAGCCCCGCTGAATGCCGCTACATTACCTCCGCCTGGTGTAGGGGAGTTTGATGAAATAGTATCGAGATAATTTTTTAATGATATTGATAAATCCATTATAAGTCCTTTGTAATTTATTTTGATTGTTAAATCATGTAGTCGATTATCTTTTGATCTTTTTCAAAAGGATTTAAACTGCTTAAACCTAATTTTTCGATTGCTAAATCTACTAATTGTGTTTCATCGTTAATTTTTCCGTCTGAATAAAATTTACCGGCAATTAGAAGTGCTTCGAGAGGCACAAGTCCTACTATTTCGCTTCCGTTAACTTCAACTCCAAGTCTTTGCGCTTCTTTTTTCACTTCTTCAAAAGCAACATGAATCGGAGTAGTTAGGTAATTTGTTAAATTCATTGACACCTGGGTTATGTTGAATTTTTCCAAAGCTACACCCATTCCTTTAACTTCTTTTAATCTTCCGGGAATTCTAACTGTCTTGCCGTTTTCTTTAACAACGTTACCCTGAATATCGCGTTTTGGTCTTCCGGATTCGCGTAAAATTTCTGCAATTTCTTTTGCATATTTAACATTGGTTGATTTTATATTAACATTATAAGCAATCAGAAAAAATCTTGCCCCGGTTACGATTGCGCCAAGCTTGGGGTTAAATTCAGCCTTGCCATAATCAGGCTGCCATTCGGGATCTTTAAGCTTTTCTTCCAATCCCTCGTATTCGCCTTTTCTTATATTCGAAAGATTTGATCTTACAGGTTTTTTTGCTGCAGCTTCATAAAGAAATACCGGAACATTCAAATCGGAAGAAACGCGTACGGCATATTTTTCGGAAAGTTTTGCACAGTCTTCCATTGTTACTCCTTTGACCGGAACGAAAGGAACTACATCAATTGCACCCATTCTCGGATGTTCGCCTTTGTGATTTCTCATATCGATTTTTTCGGCTGCTGCTTTGCTTGCATTAACAGCGCCGTTTACAATGCCTTCCTCATTTCCTGCAATCGTAACGACGACACGGTTATAATCGGCATCAGGTTCGAGATTTAAAAGTTTAACATTTGGAGTATTATTTATAGCGTCTTTAATTGCTTTAAATGTTTCTTCATTTCTACCTTCGCTGAAATTCGGTACACACTCAATAATTTTTCCCGCAGAACGGGATTTATCTTCATTTGACAATTTTTACCTCCATGGGTTTCTTGTAATTAAGAATGATGAATGAATTTTAAAAAAAATAATACACAAACTTAAAATATTATTTACTTTTATTGTAGTTAAGCAGAGAAAAAGGGAAGAGAGGAATGCATTTATTGGGAAGAATAAATGATATTTCCGGCTTTAATCGTCATACAGTTAAGATTCTTTCCGACATTATACACAATATCGGAATACTCGTTGGTGTCAAAGACGGAAAAATCCGCTTTCTTACCTATTTCAATGCTGCCTCTGTCAGAAGATAAACCTAATGCATGAGCAGCATTAATAGTAACCGCAGAAACTGTTTCTTCAATTGTCATATTCATCTTTAATGCGGCAAGGCTCATTATAAAATTTAAATTTGCTATATGTGAAGAGCCGGGATTATAATCGGTTGCAAGTGCAATGATAGCATTGTTATCGATTAGTTTTCTTGCCGGTGCGGATTGATAATTTAAAAAGAACGAAACTCCCGGAAGCAAAGTACAAACGGTTTCAGAGTCAGCAGCCTTTTTTAAATCGGTTTCATTTAATACTTCCAAATGATCAATACTTGAGGCATTATGTTTTAACGCGACATCAAGTCCGCCAATATTATTAAACTGTTCAGTGTGCAGTTTTAGTTTTAAATTATTTGATACGGCAGCAGTAAATATTCTATCGATTTCTTCGGAAGAAAATGCAGTCTTCTCGCAAAAGCCATCGCAAAATTCTGCTAATTTATTTTTAGCAATATGAGGAATCATTTTGTTAATGATTTCATTAACGTAACCTTCATGATTATCTTTAAACTCCGACGGATAAGTATGAGCACCTAAAAAAGTCGGGATAATATCTACCGGGTAAATTTCATTTAAATATTTAATTACATGAAGAATTTTAATTTCATTCTCGAAGTCTAATCCGTATCCGCTTTTAATTTCGAGTGTAGTTATTCCCTGGGAAATAAAATAATCAATTCGTGGTTTAACAATATTAACGAGTTCTTCAAATGTATATTCCCTGACTGCTTTTACCGTCGATAAGATTCCGCCGCCGCTTTTTGCAATTTCTTCATAACTAACACCGCTCAGCTTTTTCCTAAATTCTTCAGCTCTTGAGCCGGCAAAAACGGTGTGTGTGTGGCATTCTATCAGTCCCGGCAGAATTATTTTATTTTTTAAATCAATCTTATTGTAATCGCTCAAATTCTTTATTGAATGATCCGGTAAAATATCTTTAATGATTCCGTCTTCGATTATAATCGAATGTTCGAAGACCGGTTCAATATTTCCTAAATCTTTCCCTCGTTTAAACCAATTACCGTTTGAATTAATAGTTATTATCTGGGTTGGATTTAAAAGAAGTGATAACATTATTCGTAAACGTTTACTGTTTCATTTACAACATGGGCATCGTTATATCCCATTTGATTTAGCTTAAAGCTTAAATCTTTGGCGTCTTGCAGACTTGTAAAATCGCCAACTTCTACTTTATAGAAAGGTGGATCGAAAATTATATATACATTTTTTTGATTTGTTTTGGAATATAGTTCCGATTTTTTATCATTTGCTTCCTTAAGATTATCTGTCGAAAAAACCTGGACCCTGAAACCTTTAACCCTATCGATTACAGTTTGTTTTGCTAAATTATTAGATGTATCGGAACTACTAAATCCATACCAAACAGAAAGATCTTGCGGTACCTGACCCGAATCGGTCTTTGTTTCTTTGAGATCGATTTTGGTTCTGTACGGTTTCATGTTGAAGTCTTCATCCGGCAGCTTTTTACCGGTTTCCTTTTTAGTTTCTAATTTTTTCTCGTTTTCTTTTGATTTTTCATACCGGCTGCCTGTAGAAGCACTGCAAGCCGTAAAAATGATGGAAGATAAAAATAAAACAAAATAGATTGTGATTTTATTGAAATGATTCATAATCTGCGGATTTTTTTCTTCAAATATAAAATAAAATTATCTTAAACAATATATGTCTTTATCGTGTTATTCTGAAAGAAATAATTCGATTAAACTTCATAAACTTATAAATACAATAAGTTATGCCATTTATTTAGCGGGTTGGTTTTTTGAGTATACAAATAAATTTTAGTAACTTTAAACTTCAATATTTAAAAATTATGTGAAATGGCCGGAAAAAAGCTCAAAGTTCTTTTTGTTACTTCTGAAGTTGTACCATTTGTAAAAACCGGGGGACTGGCTGATGTATCGGCGGCATTACCTCAAATGTTGGCTGAAATGGGCCACGAAGTTAGAATAGTTGTGCCTAAATACGGAGCCGTAGACAACAGGAAATTTAAAATTCACGAAGTTGTCAGGTTAAAAGATATTCAAATGAAATTAGGCGATAAAGATGTTGTCTTTTCTTTAAAGTCATGTTTTTTACCTGGTCAAAAAGTTCGAGTTCAGATTTATTTTCTGGATAACCAGGAATATTTCGGAAGCAGAAACAGTCTTTATGTCGATCCTAATTCAGGTGAGAGTTATCCTGATAATGATGAAAGATTTGTTTTACTCTCGCGCTCTGTTTTTGAACTGGTATCAAAGCTTGGATGGATACCAGACATAATCCATTGTAATGATTGGCAAACCGGGCTGATTCCCGCTTACCTTAAAACGATTTATAAAAACGAGCCTAACTTCGATAATTTTAAAACGCTCTTTACAATTCACAACCTCGCTTACCAGGGAGAATTTCCAAAATCATCATTTCCAAAACTTGGCTTACCGGAAGATTTAAATTCCGAAAAAGGAGTTGAGATTTATAATAAAATCAATTTCATGAAAACCGGTTTGATATTTGCCGATTGCATAAATACTGTAAGTGAAACTTATGCAAATGAAATTAGGACGGACGATGAATTAGGTGCAGGTTTGAAATCAATTCTCGCAAAACGAAAAAATGACCTTTACGGAATTGTGAACGGAATCGATACAAAAGTTTGGAATCCTGAAAAGGATAAGCATCTGCCAAAAAAGTATTCCATTAAAACTCTTGAAAATAAAAAAATCAATAAAAAAGAATTAGCCGAGAAATTTGGTTTTATCTTCGATGAAAATATTCCGGTGATTGGATTGATCTCGAGGCTTTACGATGCAAAAGGAATAGACCTTGTTAGAGATTCTTTCGAGGAAATAATGAAATTAAATCTTCAAATGGTTTTGTTGGGAACCGGTGATAGAAAGTATCATTCTTTCTTCGATAAAATGAGTAAAAAATATCCCGATAAATTTGCATGTTATTTAGGTTTCAACAATGAGCTTGCACATTTAATTGAAGGAGGTGCCGACATTTTCTTGATGCCGTCCAAATATGAACCATGCGGCTTGAATCAAATGTACAGCCTCGTTTATGGTACAGTTCCGATTGTACGGCAGACAGGCGGATTAGCCGATACCGTAGAAAAATTTAATGAAAAAACAATTGAAGGCAACGGTTTTGTATTCAAAGAATATGACCACGTAGCTTTATTAAAGGAGTTAAAAAGATCTCTGAAAATATTTGAAGATAAAAAAACCTGGGTCAAAATAATGAAAAACGGTATGAAGTGTGATTTCAGTTGGAATTCTTCTGCCAAGAAATATGTTGATTTGTATAAGACCATTTTGAATAGTAATTAATTGATTTAATGAGTAACCATGCTGTTTTTTTGGATAGGGACGGTACATTGAATGAAGACCCGGGATACCTTGGAAATCCTGATAAGGTTAAGCTTATTAATGGAACCGGCGAAGCACTCTCCAAATTAAAAAAAAATAATTTTAAACTAATCGTAATTTCAAATCAATCGGGTATAGCAAGAGGTCTTATAACAAAAACAGATGTTGAAGCGGTAAACAATAAGATAAATGAATTATTGCTTCCGTATAAAGTTGCCATTGATGAATTTTACTATTGTCCCGCACACCCAGATTATAATTCGGCGGAAGAATGTTCATGCAGGAAACCTTCGCCGGAATTAGTTTTAAAAGCATCTAAAGATTTTGATATCGAAATAGAAAAATCATACTTCGTCGGAGATGCGGTAAGTGATATTCAGTGCGGAATGAATGCTGGTTTAAAAACAGTACTTGTAAAAACAGGCTACGGGAATGATAGTTTTTTTAGCTTGCAAAAACAAAAGAAATTTCCAAGCTTTGTTGCTCAAAATATTTTCGATGCGTGTAATATTATAATCAATGATTATAGAAAGCAGGTAATTGACAATTAAAAAATATATTATTCTTTTTGCCGCAATTTATTTTATTTCTTTAGCCGGATGCAGCGATGCTCCAACTCCCATAGGCGCAAATATTCTGAAACAGGATAATATCGGAGTGTTAAATTTCAATTCTCTTACGGATTCGGTTTATCAGACTTCATCTTATCTCAAACAGGTTGAAACGCTGTCTTCTTCAACCACATTGCTTTTAGGTAAATACAGCAACGTCGAAGCATCTATTTTAGTGCGATTCTTTTATCCACTCCCGGATACAACAGTCAGCGATCTTAGAAACAATAAATTGACTGTTACAAGTGCTTCAATAGTTTTTACAAGGAATTATTTAGCGGGCGATTCAACGGCCGCATTTGATTTCCAGGCTTTTAAGATAAACAGCAATTGGTATAGCACGTTCGACGCTGACAGTCTAAGCACATTAAATTATGATCCTACCGATATCAGTTCCAACAGGCAGCTAACCGATTCGCTTTGTTCATTTAATGTAGATAATCAACTTGTAGCTTCGTGGTTATTATCTGCGGCAGATTCATCTTTTGATAATGGAATTTTAATTAAACCCACAACAAATACAAACAAAGTTATCGGTCTTACGGCGTTATCAGCTTATGCAACTTTGCCGATTCCTGAACTAATTGTAGTTGTCGCTAAACCTGGAGTTTATTCGAATGACTCCCTTATTTTTATTCCCCTGACGGATTTATCCGTAGTTGACGGCTCAAGGCCTCAATATAATTCCGAATTATTTTACATGGAAGGAGCCGTGACCTTAACCGGCAAATTAGCCTTCGATATATCAAAGATTCCGGCTCATTCTGTAATAAATAGTGCTACTCTTACTTTAGCTTATGATTCATTATCTTCAACAGGGCCGTTTCCAAGCATTATATATGCCTATAATCTGAAAGACAGTACAACGAATGTTCTTCAGGATTCAACTATAGCAGGCAGCTTATACAAAGGTAACGGAACTTATAGCGGCAATATCACTCCTCTTGTTTCCGATTGGGTCAACGGTAACAACCAAGGGATCCTGTTATACCCGATTAACAGAATATCAACGGTCAGCCTATTAGCGCTAAAAAGCAGTACGGCAGTGGATAGAAATCTAAGGCCGAAACTTCAAGTTGTTTACACACTAATAAAATGAAAATGAAGAAATTTAATTTATATATTCTTTTGTTCTTATTAATCGCACTGCCGGCTTTTGCACAAAGCAGTACACCATATACAAGATACGGAATCGGCGATCTTGATTACGCAAATTCTGCAAGAAGATCTTCGATAGGTTCATTAGGAACAGCCGTATTTGATAAAAATTTTATTAGTGTATTGAATCCTGCCTCCTGGTCGGAAATTAACAATACAAGAGTCGAATTTAATTCGAGTTATTACGGATTATTCCTTAAGACAAATGATATCAATACTTATTACGGTACGTTTGATGTTAAAGGTTTTAACTTTGCATTCCCGATAAGCGAAAAATATGGAATAAGCTCTGCTTTTGGTTTGGTTCCTTATTCTACTGTAAGCTACAATAGTGTAGTAAATTATTCATCGACTAACTCCACTGATGATTACTCGCTGCAATATAAAGGAGAAGGAGGGCTTACTAAGCTATTTATTGGCGGCTCATATAGGCTTCCGTTTAATTTATCTATTGGCGCAAGTTTTGATTATTATTTTGGGACTCTAAAATATTTTGCAAGTACAAATTTTATCAACAGCAGCAACTTGAATGCTACTTATGAGAAAAAACTGTCGCCGAAAGGATTAGGAACAACTATCGGTTTAATAAGTCCCGATTTTTCATCTTTATTTGGAAACGGTGTAATATCGAATTTTAGAATCGGTTTCAGTTTAAACTATATTGCGGCTTTGTCAACGGATACAATTTATTCTGCCGTATCTGCTACAGGCATAGATACTGTAAACTATGGCAGTACGGATATTAAAATTCCCAACCGATATTCGGTGGGAATGGCATTAACGCTAAATAAAAAGTTTCTTGTTTCTCTGGATTATTTATTTCAACCATGGAGTAAGTTTGTGTACCAGAATAAAACTTCCGGTTATTTACGCGATGCATCTAAATATAGTTTAGGATTTGAATATGATCCGGCTTATGAACCTGGACAAACCTTCTGGGAACAAATAATTTGGCGTGCAGGTTTAAGTTTTGAGCAAACACAATATTTTATCGATGGTCAAGGTATAAATCAGTTTACTGTAGGTGGTGGATTTTCTCTACCATTAACATTGGAAAATACAATAGACGTTGGTATAAATTATTCTATGAGAGGCACAACGGAATTTAATTTAATAAAAGAAAATCTTCTCCAAATTAATTTCGGTATTAGTTTGGGAGATGTATGGTTCATTCGATATAAACCAAATTAATAATATAAAAGTAAGGGTTATATTTTGAAAAAGTTATTTTTCATATCGGCTTCGATCATTTTAGCTGTTGCATTTTTCAACAATGCATCTTACGCAAAATACAATAAAAATTTAATTTCCAATCAATATTCTAGGATTGCTCCTGATGATTCAATGAAAGCACTTGAGCTTTATAGTCTTTTTTCGGAGTATTACAAGAATAAAGACTATTTAAGCGCCATGCCTTTCGGGTTTAAAGTTATGAATCAAGATCCGAAAAGATTTGCAAAATATTTTTACTACAAAATGGAAGATTTACTTTTTAAACTTCATGATTCAACTGAAGTAGATAGTACTATTAAAACCGAGATTAAAGATTCAATACTTTATGTTTATAATGCAGCGTTAAAATATTACCCGGCAGATAAAGGTTATTGGGAAGCTAAAAAAGCATTTGTTTCCGAAACTTGGTTAAAAATACCCGCTGATACTGTTATAAATGAGTACGTACAGGCATTTAAAGATAATCCGAACTTACCGGATTTTTATTATGATAGATTAGGGCAGCTTTATATAAATAATGCAACCGATAATAATGATTATAAAGAAAAAGCGATAGATATTTATGAGAAATTAAGTGAGAAAAATCCCAATGATTCTCGATGGGATGATATACTGCAAACATTGGTAAAAAATATCGATCAGCTTGAACAGTTTGCAAAGAAAGCCTGGGAATTAAATAAAGAGGATATCGGCAGAGCATGGAAATATGCACTTATTGCCGCTAAGGCAGGCGATTTTAAAAATGCTATAGTTCCGCTAGAGTTTTTAGTACAAAAAGATCCCAGCAGCACTTCATATTGGAC